>WJJW01000018.1 GCA_014729455.1 Candidatus Eiseniibacteriota bacterium | reverse complement strand
GTTCGGCTCTCGACGTTCGCGTGCTGTTCACGCTAGCGCGCCCGCTCCGCGCCGTCCAGCGCCATCGCTCGCGCCACGGACCGCGGGAATTCGCGCGAAGCCGCCGGTCAGGGACGCAGAAAGAGGTCCAGCCAGCGTTCCTCGCGATTGCGCAGCTCCCAGACCGCAACCTTCGACCCCGCCCGCGCCCGCTGTAGGATGCAGAATGCGTAGCGCCCCTCGGTCGGATGGTCGACGTAGCCCGCCAGCGCCGAGACCTTGCGATTCGCGAGCGTTCCGGTCTTCGCACGCACCGCCGGGGGCAGCTCCGCATCGAACCGCTCCCGCAGCGTCCCCTCCCCTCCCGGGCGCGGCAGCGACGCGTACAGATCCGGGAAGACCTTCTCCTGCTCGGAGGCCCAGCGGAGGACCCGGACGACCTGCGCCGCGCTGACCCGGTTCTGGATCGACAGGCCGCTCCCATCCGCGATCGCGGGAACCTCCGCCAGTCCGATCCGGTTGCGGCACCAGGCGGCGATCCGCGCCGTTCCCGGTCGCCCCGTCTCGCGGTCGCCCAGCGTGGTGCACAGCAGATCAGCCATGAAGTTGTTGCTCCAGGCGTTCATGCTGCGCAGCATCTCCCCCAGCGGAAGCGAACGGATCTCCGCGACCGTTTCCGCCAGCTCCGGAACGGTTCCTTCGCGGATCCCGTCGACGTGGATCCCGTGCTGGTCGAGCAGGCCCGCGAGGATCCCCCCGGCGAGCATCGCCGGCTCACGCGCCGCGCGGCGCACGCGGACCGGCTCCGCGTCGATCGGGATCGTCCCCCGCACCCGCCAGACCTCCATTGCCCCGCGCTGCGCTCGGTCCAGGTCGATTCGAAGCCGGCCGCCGGGTCGACCGGTCCGGACCCCGCCCTCGATCGAGACGCGCGGAACCGGAAACGGATCGAGCCAGACCGCCGCGGGCCCCCCGACGATCTCGCCGGGGCGCACGAGGATCGTCAGGGCGTTGAAGTTTACGCCGAGGAGCGAAACCGGTGCCGCGTAGGCCCGCTCTCGATCCTCCGTCGCCCGGATCGCCTCCAGAGCGGGGACGACCTCGGTCTCGACGATCAGCACCCCGTCCACCTCGTGCAGGCCGCGCATCGCCGCCTCGTGCGCCAGGAGCCAGAGCCGCTCGGTCACCAGGAACGGATCCCCCTCTCCCTGGAGATACAGGTCCCCCTCGATCCGTCCGGCGCGGATCGGGTGATCGGCGAGGATCCGGGTCGCGAAGGTGTGGTCCGGCCCCAGCAGATCCAGAGCGGCGGCCGAGGTGAGGAGCTTCTGGACGCTGGCGGGAGGGAGCGGCCGGTCGGCCTCGTGCGCCACCCGGGGTCCGCTCCCGTCCAGCGGCATGAAGAGCAGGCTGACGGCGACCTCGGAAGGCGGCTCGGTCGCCAGGGCGCGGGAGAGATCGTCCGCGGAGCCGGCGGCCGCCGAGACGCCTCCCAGAACGAGCCCGACGGTGAGGAGGAGCGCACCGATCGTGCGCGTCCGCATGCGCCTCACTCCTGCAGGACGAAGCGCTTGCGAACCGGCCGGCCGGCGAGCCGATCGACGGACAGCTCTCCCATCACCGTGGGGTTCTCCAGCCCGAATCGGCCCAGCACGTCGGGATCGATCTCCCCGAGGACCCCCACGTCGACCGGACCGACGCGCACGCGCGCGCAGCGGCCCTCCAGGAATGGAGGCTCCGCCGCCGGCTCCCAGACCAGCTGTTCGCCGAACTCCCGGCCGACCGCTTCGACCACGGCCCGGGCGTCGGTGAACCCGGTCTTCGGCGCGACGATTCCAAAGGCGACCAGCCGGTGCTCGGAGGCCCTCGTCTCCGCCTCTTCGTCGAGGAGCGAGACGTCGCCGACCTCGAAGATCCGCTGCGGCAGCGGCTCGTGGAGGTTCTTCCGGAAGATCTCCAGCAAACCGGGCAAGAGCCGGGTCCGGATCCGCGTCTGCTCCCGGGAGATCGGGTTCTCGATCCGGACCGCGCGCGGATCGGCTTCCCGGCCGAGCGACGAATCGTGCGCTTCGTCGTTGGTGAGGACCAGGGTCATGACCTCCTGGAACCCGAGCCCGGCCATGCACTCCCGCACCGAGCCGGTGAGGGTCTCCAGGGGCAGCGGCTGTCCCACCGTCCGCGAGGGAAGCAGATGCCCCTCGATCCGGTGGTATCCGTAGGCGATCGCGACGTCCTCCATCAGGTCGCGCTCGTGCAGGATGTCGTTCCGGTACGCGGCGACCGACACCTCGATCCGGTCGTCGTCGACCGGTTTCGCCTCGTGGCGCATCCGCTCGAGGAGCCCGACCGCCGCCTCGGAATCGAGGGGGATCCCGATCAAGCGCGCGGTCCGCGCGACGTCCAGCCGCATCGTCTGTGGGGTCAGATCGGGGGTCTCCAGCGCCGCGTCTCGAGCGCCGGCACCCGCGGGATCGCTCGCTCCCTCGATCCGCACCGCGTGCGCCCGGGCGTCGGGCAGCAGGTCGAGAAGCGAGGTGATCAGGATGTTCAGGGTCCGGGTGACGACCCGCTCTCCCATCCCGGTCACGTCGATGAAGAGCCGCGTGCTCCGCGGGTGGACCTTCGTCTCCTCGCTGTTGATGATCGGCGGCATCGAGAGGACCCGTCCGTCTCCATCGCGCAGGATCGGGTAGCGACGGTAGCGTTCGAGCAGGTGCCGGTACGCCCTTCCCTTCGGGTGCTCTTCCAGGATCGTCCGCAGCGCGACGCGGTGCTCCTCCCCCGTTCCGGCCGCCCCGAGCGGAACGAACCGGTAGCGATCGGGGTCTTCGGTCGTGTAGGTGATCTCCGAAGAGACCGTGTCGAAGTCGTAGACGCCGATCGATGCATGTTTCCGGTTCCGCCCGAGCGCCCAGTGCAGGTTCTCCTGGAGCTTCATCAGCACCTTCACCGAGTCCCCGTCGAGTCGCACGTTCTCCAGGATCGCGCAGGAGATGAAGGGCCGCAGGCTCTCCGGATCCCGGATCGATTCGTCGCACCGCACGGTGGCGGCGACCGGTCCGATCGCGTAGGAGGAGAGGCCGGTCTCGATCTCCAGGTATCCCCGCAGAGCGCGCGCGAGGCCGCCCGGATCGAACATGTCCGGACGCACCGCGAGCAGCTCCATCCGGACGACCTCGATCGGCTCCAGCTCCTCCAGCGTCTCGGGCGCCTCGCGATGGTCGACATCGCAGCGATCGCATCGCGCAGGCGGGTCTTCCGTCTCGGTCCGCTCCTCGATCCAGTCGCAGCGAACGCAGCGGGTTCGCGACAGCCGGGCGAATCCCTCCACGTCGCAGCCGATCTCCTCGAGGGATCGCAGGAGGCTCTCGCCCGCCAGATCCCGGCCCAGCCGTTCGCGCAGCGCGTCGACCCCGATCCCGATCACCGGCATAGCGGCACCCCCTTCAGCCATTCGGTGTCCGGGAAGTAGAGATCCCGGATGTCCTTGAGGTCGTAGCGCATCATCGCAAGCCGCTCGAGCCCGAGCCCCCAGGCGAGAACCGGGACGGTGCAGCCGAGCGGTTCGGTCACCTCGGGACGGAAAATCCCCGCTCCGCCCATCTCGACCCAGTCACGCCTCTTCTCGAACCAGATGTACACTTCGACGCTCGGCTCGGTGTACGGGAAGAACGCCGGCCGGAACTGGAACTGCGGGAACCCCATCCTCCGGTAGAAGGCGCCCAGGGTCCCGAGCAGGTTCGCGAACGACGCGTCGGGATCGATCACGATCCCGTCGACCTGGTAGAAGATCGGCAGATGCTTGTAGTCGATCGTCTCGCGGCGGAAGACGCGTCCCACGCAGAAGACGCGTCGCGGGGTCGTCGGGTCGGCCGCCAGCGCGCGCACGGTCGTCGCGGTCGTGTGGGTCCGCAGAACCGTCTTGCGCGCCCGCGCCTCCTCCCACCGGTACTGCCATCCGATCGAACCGGTCTCGCCTCCGTCCTCGTGAACCCGGCGGACGCGGTCGACGAGATCGGAATCCTCGGGCAGGGGGACTTCCCCGGGGGCTTCCAGGTAGAAGGTGTCCTGCATCTCGCGCGCGGGATGGTCCTGCGGCTGGAAGAGCGCGTCGAAGTCCCAGAACGCCGACTCGGCCAGCGGGGAGACGATCTCCTGGAAACCCATCTCGAGGTAGACCCGCCGCGTTTCGTCGAGGATCCGCTGGAGAGGGTGGCGCTTTCCCGGATGAACCGGATCGGTCGCCAGACCGACGTCGTAGGAACGCAGGCGAACCTCCCGCCAGCGTCCCGACGCGATCAGCTCGGGGGTGAGCTGGGTGACCTCCTCCACCGTCTGCAGCCCCGCCTCGAGGGCCTCCCGGCCGGCCGGCTCGAGGTGGAGGCGCCGGCGGACCTTGCGGCGAAGCTCGCACCAGGCGTTCCGTCCCTTCAGGAGCGGAAGCGCCTCGT
>WJJW01000132.1 GCA_014729455.1 Candidatus Eiseniibacteriota bacterium | reverse complement strand
CTCCACCGCCCGAGCCTGAGCTTCGGCTCGCTCGCTGGTCGATTGACAGGCGGACCATCCCCGGCTAGCTTGGGATCGCGCCGGATGGACCGCGCAACGGGGAGGTGCCCGTGGACGCTCCGAGGCTCCGGATCGTCCGTTTCTTCTCCGCCTTGTGGGTGACCGCCCTGGCCGCGGCGGTGATCGTCGAGGCGAGCCGTCTGGGATCGACGCCGTTCCTCGGGATGAGCGAGAAGGGGAACGAGGTCGGCCTCGTCATCGAGGGCGGCCCCGCCGATCGCGCCGGCATACGGGTCGGCGACCGGATCATCGCCATCGACGGGGAGCGGATCCCGCGGCGGATCGGTCCCGCGATCGCTCTCCGCTGGGGAGCGCCGGGCGAACCGATGCGACTGACCGTCCGGCGCAACGGCGCGATCGAGCGGATCGCGCTGGTGCCCGAGGCGCCGCCGCGCACGGAAGTGCTCTGGGGACTGGCGCGGGCGGCCGCAGCGTTGCTGGCGTTGTTCGTCGGCAGCGTGGTCTGGATGCGAAGGTCGAGCACCCTGACCTTCGTCTTCTTCCTGATCTGCTCGGCGTTCTCACTGCTGCTCTTCTTCCCTCACGTCCCGCCCGCCACGCCGTTCGCCGTCGCCGCCAACATCGGCAAGATGCTGCTGAACGCGTTCCTCCCGGCGCTGTTCCTGCACTTCTTCCTGCTCTTCCCTTACGAGCGGATGATCCTGAGGAAGCGGCCGAAGCTCCCGCATCTGCTCTACCTCGCCGCGCTGGTGCTGTTCGCGCTGAACCTGGTGCATGCGCTCGAGCTGTTCGCGGCCCCGATCGACGGGATCCTGTCGCGCGCGGTCTCCATCTCGACGGTCGGCCTGTTTGCCGCCTCGCTCCTGGCCTCGCTCGGCCTGTTCGCCCGCGCGTTCCAGCGGACGAAGGCGCGCACGATCCGACGAAAGATCCGCGTCGCGCTCTGGGGGACCGCGGCGGGCGTGCTCCCCAGCGTGGCGGTGCTGATCTACTACTCCCTCTTCCCCGGCCGCACGACCTCGGTCGACCGGCTCGCCGTTCTGGCGCTCGTGCTGGTCCCCGCCGGCTTCGCCTACGCGATCGTCAAGCACGGCGTCTTCGACATCGAACGGATCGTCAAGCGATCCCTGGTCATCACCTCGATCACGGCGACCCTGATCCTCGTCTACTTCCTCTCGTACTTTCTCCTGCGCGCTCTGCTCGATTCGGTCACCAACCTGTCCGAGACGCTGATCAGCGTCCTCGCGTTCCTCTTCGTGATCGTTCTCTTCAGCCCGATCCGCTCGCGGATCGGCGACTTCATCGACCGCTCGATCTACCCCGAGCGATTCGCCTCCCGCCGGAGGTTGCAGGAGTTCGCGCGGAATCTCCCGCAGCTCTCCAGCGAGACGGAGATCGTGAGGGTGAGCCTGCAGTCGATCGCCAACGTGCTCGGGGTGGAGAAGGGAGCCTATTTCCCCGCCGGGCGGCCCAGCGGATCCGCCGACTACTCGTGGGGCCTGTCCCGCGGCGCGGCAGAAGGGCTGCGGCTCGGCTCGCTCCTGCGGGATCCGATCCACCGCGGGGAGCGATCGAAGCTCCTCGAGGAGGTCCAGGCCGCCGTCCCCTACGGCTACCTGCCCGAGGAGGAGGAGACGACGCTGGAAGCGCTCGACGCCGCGGTCCTGCTGCCGATCGGAACTCGCGAGTCCCGGTTCGGCGTCGCGGTCCTCGGGGGTCGGCTCGACGGCGATCCGTACAGCGTCTCCGACCTGGAGATCCTCGACTCGCTCGCCAGCCAGACCTCGCTCGCGATGGAGAACGCCCGGTTCCATCGCGAGCTGGAGACGAAGGAGGCGCTGGCGCGCGAGCTGATCGTCGCCCAGACCGTTCAGCGCCAGCTCCTGCCGCAGAGCGCTCCCTCGATCCCGGGTGTCGAGCTCACCGCCGCGATGCTCCCCTGCTACGAGGTCGGGGGGGACTACTACGACTACGTGAGCACGCCGCAGGGGCGGATCCTCGTCGCGGTCGGAGACGTCTCGGGGAAGGGGATCCCGGCGGCGATCCTGATGGCGAACGTGCAGGCGCTCTTCCGGGCGGAAGCGCGCGACGGGGTCGAGCCGGATCGGATCCTCGAGGCGATGAACCGGCGCCTCTGCGAGATCGAGCGGCCGGAGCGGTTCGTCTCGTTCTTCGTCGCGCTCCTCGATCCGGAGCGCGGCGAGCTGCGCTACAGCGGGGCGGGACATCCGCCGCCGTTGCTGGTCCGCTTCGACGGATCGCTGCATCACCTCGACGCGGCCGGACTCCTTCTCGGGATCGAGCCGGAGGCGGCCTACCCGCTCGGGGTCGTGCGCCTGCGCCCCGGCGATCTGATGCTCTGCTATACCGACGGGATTCCCGATCCGTACTCGAACGGCTTCCCGATCCGGGAGGACCATCTCGAGGAGATGGCCCGCACCCTGCGACACCTCCCCGCCGAGCGGCTCCTCGATCGGATCGTGGAGAGGATCCGAGAAGCCGAAGACCTCCAAGACGATACGACGATCCTAATCCTGAAATCGGGGTGACCCGCGGAACGGTTCTTCCTTCAGTGCCGAACGATCGACACCGATAACAGAAGAGAAGCGGAAGCCACCGCCGGGAGGGGAGGCGGACGGGCCGGGGAGGCGGTTGCGTTCCGATCGGAGGATCGCCGTCGCGCGGCTTCGTTCCGCGCCGCTCTGGGGGGTTGAGATGTCGCTCGAACTGATCATTCTCGTGATCCTGTTCGACATCTTCTGGTGGCTGAGGCGTTAACACGCGCCCGCGCCGGCCGAGCCGCCGGACGCGGGACAGCCGTGCCGCCCGCCGCGGAGAGCATCCGGACGCAGAGGGCAGACGCCTTGCGCCGGAGTCTCCGGGGAGCGCCCCCCTGCGGTCAAAGCCAGAGCAGCCCCGCCAGTCCGACCAGCAGGCAGTAGATCCCGAACCATCCGAACCGCCCGCCCGAGACGATCCGCAGCATGAGGGCGATCGCCCCGTACCCGACGCCGAACGCGACGAGGAACCCGACACCCAGGAGCGCCACGGGCGCCGGATCGCCGCGGCCCACCGCGCCGCCGATCTCGAGCACCGCGGCGCCGAGAATCGCGGGAATCGAGAGCAGGAAAGAGAAGCGCGCCGCCTCCCGCCGCTCGACGCGGAGGTGCAACCCGGCGGCGATCGTCATCCCGGACCGGGAGACCCCCGGGATGAGAGCGAGGGCCTGGCCGATCCCGATCCCCAGGGCGCGCGCGGGTCCGACGCGGGAGCGGCCCCGCGGGATCGCCAGCGTCGTCAGCAGCACCAGAGCGGTGAAGAGCAGCGCAAACGACGTGCGCCGGGGATCCTCGTAGAGCGGCTCGATCCGATCGGCGCCGAGCAGACCGAAGAGGACCGCCGGCACGGTCCCGACGGCGAGGGCGATCAGCAACCGTCGCGCCTCCCGCGAGGACAATGCGTCCGGATCGCGGAAAGAGCCGATCGATCCGCGGGCGAGGTCGATCAGATCGCCCCGGAAGTAGACCAGGACCGCGGCCAGCGTGCCGAGGTGCAAGACCACTTCGGTCAGCAGACCCGGCTCCTCCACGCCGAGCAGGCGGTTGGCCAGGACGAGGTGGCCGCTGCTGGAGATCGGCAGGAACTCGGTCAGACCCTGGGTCACCGCGAGCGCCAGGATCGCGGGGAGGTTCATCCGCGGTCCAGCGCCTCGCGGATCGGTCCGAGGAACCCGCCGACCGCCCGGTCGACGGCGGCCGGGTCCCCGGCTCCTTCGATCGCCTCGAGGAGCCGGGCTCCGATGACCACCCCGTCGACGAGATCCCGCAGCGCGTCGACGTCCTCCGGGCGGCGAATTCCGAACCCGGCGAGGATCGGAAGCGAAACGGCCGAGCGGATCGTCCGGACCTGCTCCTCCAGGCGGGACGAGAAGGAGCCGCCGGCGCCCGTGACGCCGGTCCGGGTGACGAGATAGAGGAAGCCGCGGGCGGCGCGGGCGAGGGCGGCCGCGCGCTCGGGTCGGGTCGTCGGCGCGACGAGCAGGACACGGTCGATTCCGCGGTCGGAGAGGAGGCGCCCCAACTCGGGAAGCTCCTCGGGGGGGAGATCGGAGACGAGAATCCCGGCGATCCCGGCCCGGACGGCCCGGTCGCAGAACCGCTCCGCGCCGAACCGCAGAATCGGGTTCGCGTAGGTCATCAGCACGATCGGGGGAGCGATCGCGTCGCGTTGCTCCTCGAGGAGGTCCAGGATCCGCTCCAGCGTGATCCCTTGATCGAGCGCGCGCTGCGAGGTCCGCTGGATCGTCGGGCCGTCGGCGAGCGGATCCGAGAAGGGGACCCCGATCTCGATCGCGTCGGCGCCCGCGCGGGCGGCCGCCTCCAGGGCGGCCAGGAACCGATCCCGATCGGGGTATCCGGCCGTCAGGAACGGGACGAGCGCGCGTCCGCCCTTCTTCCGGCGTTGCAGGATCGCTCCCTCCAGTCGCGACTCCACGTCGTTCAACCCTGCATCAGCCGATCGGCCTGCCGGTACGCCGCTTTCGCCTGGTCGTAGAGGCCTTTCTTGTCGAGCGCGATGCCGAGATTGAAGTGCGCATCGGCGTTCTTCGGCTCCAGCTCGCAGAGCCGCGTGAGCGTTTCGATCGCCGCGTCGGGGAGGTCGCTCTTGTTCAGCGCCATCCCGAGAACGTAGAGGATCCGCGGGCTGTCGGGTTCCCGCTCCAGGCAGACGTGCAGGTGGCGGACCGCCGTCTCGTACATCCCCTTCTTGAAGTAGAGGACCCCGAGGTAGTAGCGGATGTCGTTGTTCTCGGGTTCGAGAGCCATCGCCCGTTGGAGGCTGACCCGCGCCTCCTCGGGCTTCTCCTCGAGATGGATCACGCCGAGGTTGAAGTGCGCCAGGGCGCAACCGGGATCGATCTCGATCGCGCGCTGGAACTCCTCGACCGCCTCTCTCCGGCGCCCCAGATCGCCGTACGCAGCGCCGAGGTTGCAATGGCTCTCGACCGAGGCGGGGTTCATCTCGATCGCCTTCTGGAAGGCGAGGACCGCCCGCTCCCGCGCCCCGGCGGCGTCGAGGATGCACCCGATGTTGATCTGCGCCTTGACCATCCGCGGGTCTTCGGACACGCAGGTCTCGAAGCTGTCGATCGCCTCTTCGTCCCGCCCCGCCTTCATCAGCGTCACGCCGAGGCGGTAGCGGAGTTCGGGGTCCTCGGGGTCGATCTGGACGGCGCGCTGGTGATCGCGCCGGGCGGTGTCGAGGTTTCCGAGATCCTCGTACATCCGACCTCGGAGCGACCAGAAGGCGGCGCGGTCGGCGTTTTCCGACTCGTGCGCGGCCAGGACCTCCAGCCCGCGCTCCGGATCGCCCGCCCGCCGGAACGACTCGGCGCAATGCCAGACGATCTCCCAACCGCTCTCCCCCGCGAGGAGGCGGGACTCGAGCAGGGCCGCCGCGTTCTTCGGGCGTCCCGCCTCGAGGTAGAGGCGGACGAGCTGCAAGAGGAGGTCGCGGTCCCCTTCGCGGGAACGGAGGCGACGTTCGAGATCCTCGATGCGTTTGAGATTGTGTTCTTCTGAAGGCATGGCACCCCACGGCGATCGGGGAAAGACCGCCATGGGGCGCAATCTACGGACCCGCCTCCGGGCGCGTCAAGGCAATCGTCGCCGCTAGGCGGCCCGCTCGATCCGCTCGTTCGTGGAGCGACTCTCCGCTTCCTCGGTGCTGCGCACGGCGATCCGGAGTTTCAGCACGACCCCGGTGCGGAGATCCTCCGGATTGAGGTCGACGAGGATCGGAACCTCCCGGTACGCGGGGCTCCGCTCCGCCATGCGTGGCGATTCGGGCGCCGGCGCCGCCGACGTGGATGGTTCCGGATCGGACCTCGCCGGTGCGGGCGGCTCCGGGGACATCCCCGACAGAGCGAGCGGGATCTCCGTGCGCGCGGGCTCCGGCCGCGACTCGGCGATCTCCTCGGTCGGCTGCGCGGGCGGCTGCTCCGGGTTCGGCCCGGCGGACGGGGAGGCCGGTTCCGGGGCCGGCCGCTCCTTCTCGTCGTCGAGATCGATCG
>WJJW01000131.1 GCA_014729455.1 Candidatus Eiseniibacteriota bacterium | reverse complement strand
GGCTTCCCCTTCCGAGAGCGACCATGAACTCGCGGACCAGGGCTGGACCATCGACGCCTTCCAGCTCGAAGGAACCGAGGAGCCCGGGGTCCGACGGGTCCAAGCCGAGGTCCGATTCGCGTTGCCCGCGAAGGCGGTCTGGAAGGTGATCAACGGAGAGAGCCGCGGGAACACGCGGTGGCCCGGCTTCAAGGAAGCCGAATTGGTCTGGGCGAGCGGGGATTCCTCGATCAGCCGCTACCATCTCGACGTGCCGCTCTACCGGGACCGCCATTACGAGCTCCTCAAGGTGGAGGATCAGGACGCGATGGCCCTCGACTTCGCGATGGTTCCGGGCTACGGAAACGTCGACGAGATCGAGGGACGCTGGAACGTGACCCCGGTCTCCGACACGTTGACCTACGTCGAATACCGGCTCGATACGGATCCCGGCGTGGATCTGGTCCCCGGCTTCATCGTCGAGTGGGCGACGAAGAACGCGATCCCGAAGAGCTTCCGGTACGTCTACCAGCGGGCGCTGAACCTGGTCGAGACGGGACCGACGCTGGGTGAACGGATCCGCTAGGAGGCAACCCGTGAGAAAACTCCCCCTGATCGCCCTGCTTCTCCTCGGCTCCCCCGCGTGGGCCGCCGAATGGACCGAGAGCGTCAGCTTCCTGGTCAAGACCGACGGTTCGCCCAGCGGCACGGCGCACGTCTACGACAGCGAGGACTTCCAGCGGATGCTGATCCTGTTCGAGGATCGGGAGCAGGCCGCCGTTCTCGATCTCGCGACCGTCTCGGTCTCGGCGATCCCGGCCGACAGCATCCGATCGTCCGAGACTGATGGGGCGCTCCACAGCCCGGAGGGGATCGGCTCCTACCTCGCTCCCCTCGAGCAGGAGGAGGGGACGCTCTCCTTCCTCTGGAACGAGACGCCGGTTACGATCGAGCCGGTCCCCCCCCTGATCGGTCCGGTGGACCGGGAGCGGGTCTTCGCGGTCAAGCCGACCTACGAGACCGCGGCGAAGGAATACGAGCCGGCCGAGGAGGCCGCCGCGGCGCTGCGCGCGGTGGACGCGCCGACCGAGATCCACGTCTTCTTCGGCACCTGGTGCCACGCCTGCAAGAAGTCCGTCCCGCCGCTGATCGGGACCATCGATCGGGTCGGCAACGACCGGTTCACCATGCGGTTCATCGGGGTCGACGAGGACCTGACCGAGCCGGCCGAGGAGATCGATCGCTACTACGTTTCGACGACTCCGACGATCGTCGTCCTCCAGAACGGCGGCGAGATCGGCAGGATCGAGGACGAGCCGGTCGTTTCGGTCGAAGCCGATCTGGTCGCCATCCTGAAGTCGAAGCGGTAGACTCCCCCCTCGGAGTGCGGGGTGCGGGGATGAAGACACGACACACGATCGGTTGGCTGCTCGGGCTGGTTCCCGCGGGGATCCTCTTCGCCGCCGCCGTCCTGAAGGGACTCGACCCCCACCTCTTCGCGCAGCAGATCACCGCCCACAAGATCACGCCCGAAACCTGGTCGCTCCCGCTCGCCTACGGCTTCATCGCTCTCGAGCTCCTGGTCGGCTTTGCGCTGGTGCTGCGCGTGCGTCCGCGCGAGACCCACCTCGTCTTTCTCGCGATGATGATCGGATTCATCGTCGTGACCGCCGTCGCCTGGTCGCACGGGAACGCGAAGGAGTGCGGCTGCTTCGGGAGATCGGTGGGGCGGGGACCGCTGAAGGTGATCCTCCAGGACGCGGGCCTGATCGTGGTCTCGCTGATCTGTCTCCGGCTGTTGCGGGGAGCGAAGACGCCGCGCGCCTCGGCGATCGCCTTCGCGGCCGTCGTTCCGCTGGTTCTCGCGTTCACCGCGTTCGGGATCCGACTTCCCGCCGACGGCTTCGTCACCGGCGTCCGGCCCGGAAGCGACCTGTCCGACCTGCCGATCGAGGATCTGCGCCCGCCGCACACCGAGGGCACGGTCCTTCTCTTTCTGGTCACCGGCGAGTGCGTGCCGTGCGAGGAAGCCCTCCCGGCGGTGAACGAGATCGCGCGGGAGCTGCGGGGAACGGTGCGCGTGGCGGCGATCTACGCCGGTCCCCGCAAAGAGGCGATGGCGTGGCGGATGAAGAAGCTGCCCGCCTTCGCGGTCGCCCCCGCGTCGGCCCGGGCTCTGCGCGCCTTCTACCGGGAGCTGCCGGCGCTCTTCCTCCTGCGCGACGGCCGGGTGATCGATACGTACTGGGACCGGATCCCCGATCCGGCACGGATCGAGGCGGCGCTCGGACCGGAAGCCGCGGATCGATCCCGCTGACGCCGGCCGCGTCCGTGCCGGCGACCCAACTCGCCCTCTTCCAACAGGTTGCACGACGGTCACGCCTCCGCCCCCCGGATCGTAGAAGGGGAGAACGGATCGTTCGGCCGGAACCGTACCGCCCGGGACGGGGTACCGAGCCGATCTTCGAAGGGAGAAAGCGATGAAACGCGATACGATCAGAGCGTTGCCGGTCCTCCTGGGACTTTCGATCGTCGCCCTGGCCGGGTGCAGCGAGACCGGACGCTCGGCTCGATCGATGGATGGAACGGACGTGCAAGAAGAGGCAAGGATGGCGAGCGACATGACCGAAAACGACAAGGAACGGATCCGCAAGTCCGACACCGAATGGAAAGAGGAGCTGACGCCGGAGCAGTTCCGGGTCTGCCGGCAGGGTGGGACCGAAGCGCCCTTCACCGGGAAGTACTACAAGCACAAAGAGGACGGGACCTACGTTTGCGTCGCCTGCGGCAACGAGCTCTTCGATTCCGAGACGAAGTACGAGTCCGGCTCCGGATGGCCGAGCTACTGGGCGCCGGTCTCCGAAGCGAACGTCGCGATGCACGCGGACCGGAGCCTCGGCATGGTCCGGACCGAAGTGACCTGCAGCCGCTGCGGCGCGCACCTGGGGCACGTCTTCGACGACGGACCCCGACCGACCGGCCAGCGGTACTGCATCAACTCCGCGGCGCTCGATTTCGAGCCCCGGAAGGAGCCTCAGGAGGAGCGACCGGAGGACCGCACGGACCGGTAACTCCCGAAGGGAGGGCGCCGTGAGCCGACGCCACCCGCTCGATCGCCCGGGTCGGATCGGCCGCCGGTCCGGCCCGACCGGGCCGCTCCCCCTCCCCGCCTTCCTCGCCCTTCTCGCTCTCCTCGCCGCGGGATGCGGCCTCGAGACCCCGCAGGCGCCTCGTTTCCAGACCGACCTCCACCTCCCCCTCGGGCGCTTCACCTACACGGTGGAGGAGCTGCTCGAGCGGGAGGAGAGCCTGGAGACGGACACGACCGGAGCGGTCCTGCTCCGCGTCGACCGGAGTTTCGATCCGATCACCCTCCGGGATTCGCTCTACGCGGACGTTCCCACGATCGATCTCGTCGCATCGGTCGGCGAGATCCCCCTGGAGATCCCCGCGCCCCCCGAGGTGCGGCTCCGCGCGCAGGACCTCGTGACGTGGGAAATTCCGCCCGGCGGTCTGCAGGCTCCGATCCCGCCGTTCACGATCCCGTTGATCGAGAGCGCGCTCCCGCCGTTCGAGGAGTACCGGGAGGGATCGATCCGTTCGGGATCGATCACGCTCCGGATCGACAACGGCCTTCCGGTCGGCATCGATCACCTCACGATCCGGATCGTCGATCTGGCGCTCGGGAGGACGATCGACACGTTCGGGGTCTCCGAACCGATCCCATCCGGTGGTTCGGGGTTCCTCGCCTTCGACCTCGGGGGCCGCCGGATCGGAAACCACCTGCGGGTGGATCTGCTCTCCGGATCGAGCTCCGGCAGCGCCGCGCCGGTCTTCCTGCATCCGGACGACAGCCTCCGGCTCCGGGCCACGTTCGACGACCTCCGGTTCGACGAGCTGGAGGCGCCGATTCCGCCCCGGAGGTTCGAGACGATCGACTCCACCCGGGTCGACGAGCCGTTCCGGATCGACCGGGCTCGGGTCGATCGCGCGGAGGTCACGCTGCGGCTCGAGAGCCGGCTGCCGCTGGAGGCCGCGATCGTCGTCTCCCTTCCGGACGTCTCGGAGGACGGGGAGATCTGGATGCGCCGCTACCGGATGCACGCGGGCAGCCTCGAGGATCCCGCGCGCCTCGACGTCGTCGAAACCCTCGAAGGGGCGGAGATCGTCCTTCCCGCCCGCGACGACGGCCAGCCGCTGCGCTACCGGCTCGAGGTCGAGACGGAGGGGAGCGGCGGCGCCGTCGTCCGCCTCGACTCCGCGATGCGGGCCGCCGTCGGGATCGAGCCGTTCCGGATCACGCTCGCGTCGCTGACCGGCCTCTTCCCGCCGCGGGAAGTCACGGTGGACCCGATCCGGATCGCCGTCGACATCCCGGATGAGATCAACGGGGTCGCGTTCGTCGAGGCGGACCTGATCGCGCAGCTCGAGAACGGGATCCCGCTGCCCGCGACGGCCGATTTCGAGGCGCAGGCGAGCGGATCGGAGTCGCGGCACGTGGTCCGGATCGACGGGGAGATCGCCGCCGGGGAGCAGGACCGCCAGGTCGGGACGCGCCTCGTCGTCGACGAATCCGAGCCGGGCCTGCTGGATCTGCTGAACGCCCTGCCCGAGGAGATCCTGCTGCGCGGATCGCTCCGGATCGGCGACCCGCAGCGGACGGTCACGCTCCATGCGGACGACTCGGTCCGCGGCGCGATCACCCTCCGCGCGCCGGCGTCGGTGCGGGTCGAGGACGCGGAGTACCGGCCCGATCCGTTCCGGATCGAGGTCTCGCAGTCCACCCGGGAACAGATCCGCGACCGGATCGAGGAAGCGGTCGCCGGACTCCGGGTCGTCAACCGTCTCCCGGTCGGCCTCACGGCCCGCCTTCAGTTCGCCGCCGACTCCGCCGGCGTCTACGACGTGCCGTCGCTGCGCCTGCGGAAGGTCACGATCCCCGCCGCCGCGCTCGACCCGGCCACCGGGCGGGTCATCGAACCGGTCGTCTCGGAGCACGAGATCGGCCTGACCCATGAGGACGTCCTCTTCTTCGCGCGGGAGGAGCTGTTCGGAGGGGTGTTCCTCACCGCGGCGCCGACCGGCCCGGACCTGGCGACCCTCGGCATCGACGACGCGATCGAGGTGGACGGGATGTTGCGGATCCGCGTCCGGGTGGACGACCGGCCATGACCGCCCGGGGGATCGCGACCGCCCTGCTCCTCGCGGCTCTTTTCACGCCGATCGCGGAAGCGCAGGTCCGCATCGACGGGCTGGCGGGCGCGGGAAGCGCCCTCGTCGACGGAATCGACGCGGCCCCGATCAACCCCGCCCGGCTCGCGGTGCGCGGCGGCCCCCGCATGCGGCTGATCGACTCCTTCGGCGCGACCTCGAACAACAGCTTCGATCTCTCCGACTACAACCGGTACAACGGCGCGACGCTCACCGAGGCGGACGAGCAGGAGATCCTCGCGAAGATCGACGGGGACCACCTCGAGGCCGACGGGATCGTGCGGGCGATCGGCCCGGCGTTCCGGTTCGGCCGCTGGGCGGCGGTGATCCGGACCCATGGCGACGCCGATCTCGGTCTGCCGAAGGACGGACTCCGCCTCCTGCTCGAGGGAAACACGCCGGATGAGACTTTCCACGTCGCCGACTTCCGGGGAACGGGGACCTTCGCCTCGGCGCTCTCGATCAGCCACGGCCGATGGGTCGACGTTCCGCGCGCCGGCCGCTGGGCGGTCGGCGGGACGATCCACTGGATCCAGGGCTGGGCTCGCGCGCGAGTCCTCGAGGGCTCGGGGACGATCACGACCGAACGCGCGGGGATCAATGGAGAGGGATCGTTCCTGCTCCGGACCGCAACGGGTGGGAGCGGGTTCGGCCTCGATCTCGCCTGCTGGCGACCGATCGCGGAGCGCTGGTCGATCGCGCTGGTGCTGCACGACCTCTTCTCCGCGGTCCATTGGACGCGCGGGACGGAGCTGCGCCACGTTCGCTTCCGGCTGCAGGAATCGACCGCCGAGGAGATCAGCGAGGGAGAAGACCTGCTCGAAACGGAGGAGGAGACGACGCCGACCGGTTCGTTCCGATCGACGCTCCCTCCGCGGTTGAACGTCGGCGTCGCCCACGAGCGCGGGCGGTGGACCATGGCGGCCGACTGGACGCAGGGGTTCGAGCATTCGCTCACGACGACGACGACCCCGCGGGTGGCGATCGGCGCGGAGCGGCGGTTCCCTTTCGGGATTACGACCCGCGCCGGTGTGTCGATCGGCGGGCTCGATCGTCGGTCGGCCGCACTGGGGCTCGGCTTCTCTCCCGGCCCCGTCCGGATCGATCTCGCCCTGACCGCGCGGGATGGATCGCTCCCCTTCACCGGAAACGGGATCGGCGCCGGGATCGCGCTCGGCGCGGCGTTCTAGCGACCGGTCCGGCCGCTTGCGGAGCCGCGTCGCTCCCGCTATCCTGACATCACCGGAGACGGCCGGGGTTGGCTCGACTTCAACCAACGGGGTGGAGGAGACGCCATGAACCCAAGATCGTTCTTCGCGCTGTTCCGTCCCCTGCAGCTCGACCTCGCAGGCGCATTGCCCGTCGTCGGAGAGACCCACCCGCTGAAAGCCCGCCGGACCCGGTTGCTCCTTCGGGGGCTGTTTCTCGCGGCGATGATCCACTTCTCCATGATCCTGATCTGGACGATGCCCCGCTCCGGCGTGACCGTGTCGATTCCCGGACCCGATCGCGAGGTTCGCGTGAACGTGCAACCGCCCCCGATCGCGCCGGAAGCGACGCGCCCGGAACCGATCTCCGTGCAGATCGAGATCCCCGAGGAGGTGATCGGCCGACCGGTCCCGGTGACCGATCACTTCTCCGATCTTCCGACGATCGCCACCCAGGAGGAGATCGGCCGGAGCCACGGCACGATCGACGACGAGGTTTGGGACGATCTGCCGGGCGGAATCGTCTACGAACCGCCGGCTCCGAGGGAGGACGAGTTGCCCGGCCCGGGGCAGTTCGTCGCTTTCGAGAGCGCGCCGGTATTGATCAACATCCCCGCCCCGATCTATCCCGAGCTTGCACGGCAAGCGGAGGTGGAGGGGACCGTCGTGATCCGGGCGCTCGTCGGAACGGACGGAACGGTGTTGGACGCGGTGATCGCCGACGGGATCCCGATGCTGAACGACGCGGCGCTGGCCGCGGTGCGGAAAGCGCACTTCAAGCCGGCGCTGCAGCAACATCGGCCGGTGGCGGTCTGGGTGTCGATCCCGATCCGCTTCCGGTTGAACTGAGCGAGCGCGAGCCGTGCGGGAGCGGTTGTGAAACCCGTTGAATCGCCGGTTTCCCCGCGCGGTTTCCGTTCTTCCATTCGAAGTTCGTCGATTACGGACGGGCCGAAATGCAAGGGAATCGCGCTTGTCTCCAATCGGAAACGGGGCGTAGACTAGTTGCGCGAGCAGAAGGCCCATCGAACGGATGCGATGGGAAGGCGGCTTGGTACACCCCATGCTCTCGTACCGCGTCCGGGCATCCAGGGAGCCCCGACGATCGCCCGGCGCCACGTGACCGTTCATCAATGTACCCGGAGGGATGAGATCATGATCAATATCACCGAGGTTCGCATTCACCTGCGTGAAGACGCCAAACTGAGGGCATTCGCCAGCATGACCATCGATGACTGCTTCGTCATCCAAGGGATGAAGCTCATTCAAGGGAGCCGGGGGCTGTTCGTCGCCATGCCGAACCGTCGACGACCCGACGGGACGTTCCAGGACATCTGTCATCCGCTCGACCAGAAGACCCGCGACCAGATCGAAGAGGTGATCTTCGAGGAGTACCGGCGCACGCTGGATCCGGATTCACAGGATCCGATCCGACCCCGGCGGCGGCCTCAACCTGACGAGCATCGGATCGCCGCCGCGTTGAAACCGGCCAGATAAGCGCAAGTGCATCGCATCCGTGTGAGGCGCCCGGTCGATCGGCGACCGGGCGTTTCTTCGTTCCCTTTCGGCGTGCTTGCTCCGGATCTGGAAGGTTCCTAGCATGAGGACCGTCACCCGAACGGGAGCTGAGCCATGAGCCGCTGGTCGAAGAGACTCCTCGTCCTCGCCGCCGTCCTTGTCGTCATCGTCGCGCTGCGCCTGACCGTCTTCCGGCCGTCCCCGATCCCCGTCACCGTCCACCGCGTCGCGAAGGGGCGCGTGGAGGATACGGTCGTCAACTCCCGCGCCGGAACCGTGGAGTCGCGGCAGCGATCGAGGATGAGCCCCGGGATCTCCGGCCTCGTCGTCGAGATCCCCGTCGAGAAGGGGCAAGCGGTACGCGAGGGGGACGTGCTGCTGCGGATCGACGACACCGAGCACGAAGCCCAGGTGAACCTGGCCGCGCGCTCCGTCGACGCCGCCGAGGCGGCCGCCGAGCGGGCCTGTCTCTCCGCGGACCAGGCGGCCCGGGAGCTTCGCCGCGCGGAATCGCTTGCCGCGAAAAACCTCCTCTCCGCTCAGGGACTCGAGGAGGCCCAGACCGCCGCCTCGACGGCGAACGCCGAGTGCGCGGCCGCCCGCGAGCGGGCGAAGGAGGCCGCGGCCGCTCTCGCCTCGGCGAACGCGATCCTCGAGAAGACCGTCATGGTCGCTCCCTTCGACGGGGTCGTCCTCGACGTCACCACCGAGGTCGGCGAGTGGATCAGTCCCTCGCCGCCGGGGGTGATGATCCCGGCGGTGATCGACGTGATCGCGCCGGACTCGCTCTACGTGAGTGCGCCGATCGACGAGGCCGACGTGGCCGAAGTGCGCGTGGGCCAGCCCTGCCGCATCACGCTCGACCCCTTCCGCGACCGCGCTTTCGACGGCACGGTCACCTACGTGGCCAGCTCCGTACGAACCGAGCGCGAGGACAGCCGCACCCTGCGCGTCGAGGCGGAGTTCCTGGAGGACGAGCTGCCGACGAACCTGCTTCCGGGCCTGTCCGCCGATCTCGAGATCATCCTCGAGGCGCGCGACGACGTGCTGCGC
>WJJW01000130.1 GCA_014729455.1 Candidatus Eiseniibacteriota bacterium | reverse complement strand
GTCGAGAGGATCGTCCGGTCCCGGACGATCACCGCCCCCACGTTCTTCCGGTCGCAGGTGGATCGGGTCGCCACGACCCGCGCGATCCCCATGAAGTAGTCGTGCCAGCCGATCCGTTGGTCCATCTCTTCTCCTCCGACCGCGCAGTCTAGCACGCGTCCGGGGCCCCGTCGCCGGGGGACCCGCCGAGGAGAGATGTACAGGAAAATCATTGACAATCCTTAAAAATACTGGAAACTACCATATCGGAGGTATTCGTGATGCAGAGTTCCTTTTCCAAGAAACGGTTCCTCACGGCGGCCGAGGTCGCCGCGGTCCTGCGAATCAACCACCAGGTCCTCGTCCGCAAACTCCAGGCCGGTGACATTCCGGCCTACAAGATCGGAAAGGACTGGAGGATCGAAGAAGGGGAGCTGAACGCCTGGTTGCGCGCGGCGTCCAACCATCCCCGGGTCCCGGGCGTCCCGGCCGAGGAGGCGATCCGGAACCACTACTTCGTCGGGGGCCGCCTGAAGCAGATCCCGGCGAAGCGGGGCAAGCGCGCCGTCGTCCTGCGGATCCTGGCCGAGGCGTTCGAGCCGGATCGGGAGTATGCCGAGGAGGAGGTCAACGAGATTCTCGGCCGGTTCCATTCCGACCATTGCACGCTCCGCCGGGAGCTGATCATGGCCCGGCTGCTGGCGCGGGAGAAGGGACGGTACTGGCGGACCTCCGGATCCGAGATGGTGGGGGCGGAATGGCGGGGGCCGGCGCGTCGCTCCGGAGATAGCGAGCGAGGTGGAGCCGACGCCCCTGCTTCTCGTACTTGATCGAGTAGTTCGTCTCGATCGAAGTCCCCTCGAGAATCCGGACCTCCTCGGCGATGAAGCAGGCATGGCGTCCCAGCGCGTCGGTCGCCTCCTCGAAGTACCAGTCGACGTCGGTCGCGACGTGGAAGCTCCCCGCGGGCCGGAGGGCGCGGGCGACCAGGTCGAAGAGGACCGGTCCGAGGAGCCGCCGCTTCGCGTGCCGCTTCTTCGGCCAGGGATCGGGGTAGAGGACGTGCGCGGCCGCGAGGCCGCCGATCGGGATCCAGCGGGCCAGGAGATCAAACGCGTCGGTCCGCACGACCCGCACGTTCGGCCTGCCGTCGCGCCGGAGCCGCTTCGCGCAGATCGTGAACCACTTCGCCGCCCGCTCCACGCCGAGGAACCCGGTCTCGGGGCGCCGCTCCGCCTCGTCGCGGAGGAAGCGCCCCTTCCCCGACCCGATCTCCAGCTCGACCCGCTCGATGGGACAGGCGAACACCTCGTCCCACCGCAGGGGTGGACTCCGCTCGGCGAGCTCGAGGATCCACGGGTTCGTCCCGAGCGGGTCGGTCACCGGATCCGCTCCCGGATCGCCCGGGCGGCATCCAGAAAGGCGCGCCCGGGCGCCGAATCGGGATCCTGCACCACGATCGGCACGCCCGTGTCCCCTCCGACCGGGATCCGCGGATCGATCGGGATGCTGCCGAGCAGCGGGATCCCGAGTCGTTCGGCCTCCCTCCGCCCGCCTCCGGAACGGAAGATCTCGGTCGTCTCGCCGCAGTGCGGGCAGGCGAAGGCGCTCATGTTCTCGACGATCCCGAGCACGGACACGTCGACCTTGTGGAACATCGAGACCCCCTTCGCCGCATCGATCAGGGCGACGTCCTGCGGGGTCGTCACGACGACGGCTCCGCTCAGGGAGATCTTCTGCGCGAGCGTGATCTGGATGTCGCCGGTTCCGGGCGGCAGGTCCAGGATCAGCATCTCCACCCCCGTCCAGTCGACCTCCCCCATGAGCTGGTCGAGCGCCTTGCCGGCCATCGGCCCCCTCCAGATCACGGGGGTCTCCCGGTCGATCAGATAGCCGATCGAGATCGTCCGGACGTCGTATCGCGAGAGCGGAACGAGCTTCCCGTCGCGGACCTCCGGGCGCTCGCTCTCCATTCCCATCATCAGGGGAACGCTCGGACCGTAGACGTCGCAGTCCAGCAGACCGACCTTTCCGCCCTGCCGCGCGAACGCCAGCGCCAGGTTGACGGCGACCGTCGACTTGCCGACCCCTCCCTTGCCGCTTGCGACCGCGATCTTGACCGGTACGTCCTGGAGGAGCGCCGGCGTCGGTTGCGGTTGGGGTTGCGGCGCCTCGGGCGCCGGGGCCTCCGCGGCGGGACTCCGGACCTGGATCTCCAGCTCGTGCGGGACCCCGGCCCGGTCGAGGGCGTCCCCGGCCGCCTGCCGGATCCGGTCGGCGGCTTCCGGCAGCTTGGTCGACATCTCGATCGAGACGACGGCACGCCCGTCCCGCTCCTGGATGTCCTTCACGTATCCCAGCGCGACGATGTCGCGTCCCAGACCCGGGAAGGGGACCGTCCGCAGCGCCTCGACGGCCTGTTCGGTGAGACCCATTCCTCCTCCTTCCTCACGCGTTCGAGGCCGCCCTTCATCGCGCGGGCTCGTTCCGGCGCGGGAGGGCGGACCCCCGAGTATAGCGACGTTGCGCGGCGCGCCAAGCGGTGGGCCGCGCTCTCCGGCGATTGCGGTCGTCGCGCGGCGGTGGTATAACACGGGTGTTGAGGAACGGGCCCCGGGGGGCCCGGGGAAGGGATGGGAAGCGCGGACGGGCCTCGACACACCCGGAGCGATCACGGGCCGACCGGCCGGAACGCCGGTGCCGTGCGGATCCGGATCCGACCCACCGCCGGACCTCCGATCGCAACCACGCCCACCGCGGATCGAATCCCGGCGAGACGACCGATCGGGAGCGCTTCCAGCCTGCAAAGAGGAGGTTGGATCGAATGAGTCTCAAAGAGGAAGCCCTCAGCTACCACGCCGGCGCCAGGCCCGGCAAGCTGGAGGTCGTCGCCACCAAGCCGTGCATCACGCAGAGGGATCTCTCCCTCGCGTACACCCCGGGGGTCGCCCAGCCCTGTCTGGAGATCCAGAAGAACCCGGAAGACGCATTCCGGTACACCCAGCGCGGGAACCTGGTCGCCGTCGTCACCAACGGCACCGCCGTTCTCGGGCTGGGGAACATCGGGGCGCTCGCCGGCAAGCCGGTCATGGAAGGCAAGGGGGTGCTCTTCAAGCGATTCGCGGACATCGACGTGTTCGACATCGAGGTCGCTTCCGAGGATCCGCAGGAGGTGATCCGCGCCTGCCAGCTCCTCGAGCCGACCTTCGGCGGGATCAACCTGGAGGATATCAAGGCGCCGGAGTGCTTCGAGATCGAGGAGACGCTCAAGAAGACCCTCAAGATCCCGGTCTTCCACGACGACCAGCACGGCACGGCGATCATCTCCGGCGCGGCGATGCTGAACGCCCTGGAGATCGCCAAGAAGAGAATCGAGGAGATCCGCGTCGTCGTCAGCGGGGCGGGCGCCTCGGGGATCGCCTGCACGAAGTTCTACATCTCGCTCGGCGTCCGACCCGAGAACGTGATCATGTGCGACTCGAAGGGGGTCCTCTACAAGGGGCGCGAGGAGGGGATGAACCCGTTCAAGGCCGAGTTCGCCGCCGACACGAAGGCCCGCACGCTCCAGGAGGCGCTCGTCGACGCGGACCTCTTCCTCGGGCTCTCCGGACCGAACCTCCTCGATCCGGAGTGGCTGAAGAAGATGGCGCGGGATCCGATCGTCTTCGCGATGGCGAATCCCGATCCGGAGATCACCTATCCGCTCGCCGTCGAGACCCGCAAGGACGTCATCATGGCCACCGGGCGCAGCGACTACCCGAACCAGGTCAACAACGTACTCGGCTTCCCGTTCATCTTCCGCGGCGCGCTGGACAGCCGGGCGACGACGATCAACGAGGAGATGAAGCGGGCCGCCGCCATGGCGCTGGCCAATCTGGCGAAGCAGGACGTTCCCGACAAGGTCTCGCGCGCGTACGGGGACCAGGTGTTCCACTTCGGTCGCGAGTACCTGATCCCGAAGCCGTTCGACTACCGGGTCCTGCTCTGGGAGGCGGTGGCCGTGGCCCGCGCGGCGATGGAGACGGGGGTCGCCCAGAAACAGCTCGACCTCGACGCGTACCGCGATCACCTCGAGACGTTCCTGGGACGCAGCCGCCAGCTCATGCGCGGCATCATCAACCGCGCGAAGAAGCAAGGGAAACGGATCGTCTACGCGGAGGGGGAGAACGACCGGATCATCCGGGCGAGCGCGATGGTTCGCGAGGAGCAGCTCGCACGGCCGATGCTGGTCGGACGACCCAAGCTCATCCGCGCGGCGTTCGAGCGTCTGGAGCTGGAGATCGGGGACACGGAGATCGTCGACATCGAACACGATCCCCGCTACGACTCCTACGTGGACGAGTACTTCCGCCTGCGCCAGCGCAAGGGGATCACGATCGACGGTGCCCGCACGGCGATGAAGAACCCGAACGTCTTCGCCGCGATGATGGTCCACATGGGCGACGCTGACGGGATGGTCTCCGGAATCGCCCACCGCTACCCGGACACGATCCGTCCCGCCCTGCAGATCGTCAAGATGCGGGACGGGGTGCGGAAAGTGAGCGGCATGGAGGTGCTCGTGATCCGCAACCGGGTCTTCTTCTGCGCCGATCCGGTCGTGAACATCGATCCGACGGCGGAGGATCTGGCGGAAACGGCGCGGCTGGCGGCGGAGGTCGCCGTGAAATTCGGCTTCAAGCCGCGCGTCGCGATGCTCTCCTACTCGAACTTCGGAACCAGCTCCGACGAGCAGACGGGCAAGATCCAGCGGGCGCTCCGGATCCTCCAGGAGAAGGAGCCGGATCTGATCGCCGACGGGGAAATGCAGGCCGACACCGCGGTCGTTCCCGAGATCATCGAGCGGCACTTCCCGTTCAGCAAGCTCCGCGGCCAGGAGGCGAACGTCCTGGTCTTCCCGGATCTCGATTCTGCCAACACCTCTTACAAGCTCCTGCAACGTCTCGGCGGGGCGGAGGTCGTCGGCCCGATCCTGATGGGGATGTCGAAGCCGGTCCACCTGCTGCAGCCGCAGTCGGAAGACACCGATATCGTCAACGCGACCGCGATCGCCGTCGTCGACAGCATGCTGGGGCCGGGGGACCCGTTGCGTTGAGCACGGGTGGGGGGGCTAGGCGACGTCGTCCCCCCCGCCCCCCTCGTTCCCGTCTCCGAGCCGCTCGGCGATCGCCAGCCGGGCGGCTTCCTCGTAGTCGTCGGGAACGCGGAGGCGGACCTCTCCGAGTCCGTCCATCGTCAGCCCGTACACCTTCCCCGCGCTCTCGTAGTCGAGATCGACGGGAATGTCGAGCGACTCGAGGTACCCTTTGACCACTTCCGCCTCCGCGATCCCGGCGGCGCGGAAGACCACGACCCAACCGTCCATCAATCGTTCCTCCACCTCGCGCAGCGCGTCGAGGAACCGCCGCCGGGCGGCGGCGGCGTAGGGGTTCCGTCGTTGCATGTCCCGGAAGAGCTGCCAGGAGTCTCGAGAGACAAAGGTAAGGATTTCGAGGAGCCTTTGGTAGCCGACCGTATCGACCCGGCGGGGGCCGGCGCCGACCCGCTCGAGAGCGCGGCCGATCCACTGCACCAGCGCCTGGGTCTCGGCGATCTGCCGGTCGTGCTCCTCGGGCGTCGAGAGGATCACCTCCAGCCCGAGCCGCTCCAGGAAACGCCGGGCCAGACGGGGCCGTCCTCGCCGCAACGGACACACGACGATCCGCAGTCCGGCGAGACCCGCACCGCCGCTGTCGGGTCCGAAGAGAGGGTGGGTCGCGAGGAGGTCGATCGAGTCGGGGGTCTCCTCGACCAGGATCCGGGCCGGCTCCGCCTTGACGCTGCAGGTGTCGATGAGGACCGTTCGGGGGAGGAGATGCGGGCGGAGGGCCCGCAACAGTTCGCGGAGCTCCCCGATCGGCATGCAGAGCAGCAGGTGCCGGGCGCGCGCCGCCTGCTCGAGCGGGACCGCGCGGGCCCCGATCTCCCGGGCCGCCTCGCCCGGGTCGCGGGGATCGAAGACGACCGTTTCGCCGACCGTCCCCAGGTGTCCGGCGGCGAATCGGCCGAATCGCCCGAACCCCAGAACGGCCAGATCCGGCCGGTTCAGCTCTCCCGGATCCATCGGAGGAGCTCCGGCAGCGTCGGGCGCTTGCCGACCATGAGGATCCCGACCCGGAAGATCCGGGCCGCCACCGCGGTGAAGAAGAGGATGGACAGGACCAGCAGGCCGAGTGAGGCGAGGATCTGCCAGAGCGGCGGGGAGACGATGTTGATCCGGATGACCATCAGGATGGGCGCGAAGAACGGAACGAGCGAGAGCACGACGCTCTCGGTCGAGCTGGGGCTCCGCAGAACGAGCTGCATCAGGATCATCGGGATGATCAGCAGGATCGTCACCGGCCACTGCGTCTGCTGCGCCTCCTGTTCGCTGCTCACCATCGCGCCGACTGCGGCGTAGATCGCGGCGAACAGGAAGTAGCCGAGGATGAAGTAGACGACGAAGTAGGCGAGCGTTTCGGCCGGCAGCGCGGTGGCGCTGGCGATCGCGGGATTCGTCTGTCGCAGGTAGACCGACCCGGCGGACGCCACCAGGAACCAGATCGCGTACTGCGTCAGGCCGACGGCTCCGACGCCGATGATCTTCCCCAGCATGAGCTGGAACGGACGAACCGTCACCAGCAGGATCTCGACGATCCGCGAGCTCTTCTCCTCGATCACGCTCCGCTGGACGCTGACGCCGTAGAGCAGGATCGTCATGTAGAGGATCAATCCGAAGAGGACCCCGATCAGCCAGTCGATCTCGGCGCCGCCCTCGCGGACCCCCTCCTCGGTCAGCTTGAATGCGGAGATCGGGATCGGGCGCGAGATCTCGTCGGTCTCGCCGGCCGGGATACCGCGTGCGACGAGGCGCTCGACCATCGCAGCGCGGCCCAGCGCGCTGCGGAAGCGACCGGCAAGCTCGAGATCGCCCAGCCCGCGCGAGTAGAGCTGTGCCGCCTCCCCCGAGAACGCGTTCTCGGGGATGTAGAGGAACACGTCGTACTCCTCATCGAGAAGCGACTGACGCAGTCCGTCGTCCAGGATCTCCTCCGGACCGCCCGGCGGGTCGGTCGCCCGATCGAATCGGAAGCGGGGGGCGCCGCCGGGAAGCGAATCGTCGAACGAAGCCTCGAACTCCTCGGCGAGGCTCCCGGTCCGATCGACGACGTAGAGATTGACGGGCTCGGTCCCCGTGCGGTTCGCGATCCAGACCGGCAGGAACGTGACCCCGAGAATGAAGACGGGCACGAGCACCGTCCCGAGCAGGAAGGACCGCCGCCGCACGCGCTCCCGGTACTCCCTCCGCAGGATGGTGAGGATCCGGCTCATCGCTTCTCCTCCACGAGGCGGATGAAGATGTCGTGCATCGACGCCTCGCTCGTCTCGAACCGTCGCACGTCGACCGAGTCGACGAGGATCCGAAGCAGGGGAGAGGCGTCCTCCTCGCTGCGGAGCCGGATCTCGGCGTAGTGGCCGTGATCGTCGAGCGTCTCGGTGAGCGGCGCGATCCGGTCGCGCGGCAGGTTGCCGGCGTACTCGACGTGGACGGTGTTTGCGCCGTGGTCCCTCCGGATCGCCGCCACCTCTCCCTGGACGACCGCGCGCCCCTTGTTCATCAAGCAGATCGAATCGCAGCTCCTCTCGACCTGTTCCATCTGATGGGTCGAGAAGATCACGGTGCAGCCCCGGTCCCGGAGCTCGAGCATCACGTCCTTCAGCAGCCGGGTGTTGACCGGATCGAGACCGGAGAACGGCTCGTCGAGGATCACCAGATCAGGATCATGCAGGATCGTCCCGATGAACTGGACCTTCTGCTGCATCCCCTTCGACAGCTCCTGGACCTTTCGACCGAACCAGTCGACGGCGTCGAAGCGCTCGAGCCAGCGGTGGCTACGGTCCCGCGCCGCGGACGCGCTCAGCCCCCGGAGCTGACCGAAGAAGACGAGCTGATCGCCAACGGTCATTCCCCGGTAGAGACCCCGCTCCTCCGGGAGATAGCCGATCCGCTGCTTCCCCTTCTCGTCGAGCGGTGCTCCGAGCACCTCGATCGAGCCTTCGTCCGGGAGGATGATCTGCAGGATCATCCGGATCGTGGTCGTCTTGCCCGATCCGTTCGGTCCCAGCAGACCGAAGACCGCCCCTCGTGGAACCGACAGGTTCAACCCATCCACCGCGCGGGCGTCGCCGAACGTCTTCGTCACGGCATGGACCGCCACCGCCTCCATCGATCCTCCTCTCATCACGAAGTCGAACCGAATCATAGCGACTCGGGTTCGCCTCTCGCCACGGCCGGGATCGGCCCGCCCGGCCCGGTCGAGCGTCTATACTTCGACGCCGGGAGGACGCCGGATGGAACCCAGCCAGAGACGGGCCGGTGGAGACCGCCGACAGGTCCCGCGCCCACGAGGTGGTCTCCGCGTACTGCTGGTCCTGCACCGCGCCGGTCGCGGCGGCACGGAGCGGCACGTGCTCTGGCTCGGCCGGGGGCTGGCTGCGCGCGGGCACGAGGTCGCGGTCGCGCTCTCGCACGGGGGGCCGCTGCTCTCCGACCTCCACGCGGCGGGTCTCGCGGTTCACCGGATCGAGAGGCGGGGATCGCTGGACTCCCTGTATC
>WJJW01000129.1 GCA_014729455.1 Candidatus Eiseniibacteriota bacterium | reverse complement strand
CGCCCCGCCCGCGCCGGGTCGGTTGACACGGCGCACCACGCTTCGGAGAATACGCCGTTGCCCGGTGCCGGCCGCGACGGGGCGATCGCGTTGAAAGGAGGCTCCGCTTGGACGCCAAACAGGAGCGCTTTCTCACCGTCCCCGTCGTCCTGGGGATCTGTCTTGCGGCGGTCGCCGGAACCGCGACCGTCTTCTACCAGACCAACGTCGTCAATCCGACGGTCGAGGAGTACTTCTCCTATTTCACCCTCAGCCGGCTGCTCATCCTGACCCACGTCCATGCGTTCGGTTACGCCACGATGGGGTACGTGCTGTGGGCGCTGGGGCGGCGGCGCGGCCTGGCGGAGGGCGGGTTCTTCGGAACGCTCCTCGGCCTGACCGTCGCGATCGGGATCGTCGACGTCCTCTCCTGGTGGGGGGTCGTCTACCTGAGCCCGCTCGTGCGCTTCGTCACCTTCGCCGCCGGAGCCGGCTTCGTCGGAGGGATCCTCCTCTCCGCGCTGCTGGTCCTGCGCGCGACCCTGCTGCCGGCGAGCCGTTCCACCCGTTCCAAGAATTGAGGTGTTCATGAAGACCGCAATCGCCCTCCTGGCGACCCTGGCCGCGATCCTCTTCGTTCTCGGGGCCGGCTCCGCCCCCGCGCAGGGACGCTACAACAAAGCCGCCTTCGAGAAGGTCATGGAGCAGGCCAACCGGGAGAACCGGGTTCTGCTGGGATCGCTGATCGCCGCGAACTGGGGAAGGGCGGGATCGACCGCCGAGACGATCGAGGAGCTTTCCGCCGAGATCCGGACCCTCACGCCGAAGCGAAACACCGATCGGATCGACCACTTCCGCGCGACCGCCGACTCGCTCGGCGTGTGGGCGGGGCGTCTGGCCGCCGCCGCCGAAGCCGAAGACGGACGGCAAATCTCCGAGGCGTTCGGCAAGATGGTCGGCGCCTGCGTCCATTGCCACGCCACCTTCCGGGAGTAGATCCGGATCGAACGAACGGGCCGCGCGCCCCGGAGGGAACGATGATGCGACTCGCTCTGCTTCTGCTCTGCTTCTCGGCCGCGGGTCTCGCGGTCCTCGTCGAGACGGTCGAGGGACGCCCCCTCTACGCCGCCCGGACCGGCCGGTCGTGCGCCACGTGCCACGTCGATCCCGCCGGAGGGGGGATCCGGACCGGAACCGGCTTCCGCTTCGCCTACGACGGGCACACGTTCGTTCCGATCGATCTCCGCGAGCCGACGCTCGACCCGAGGATCTCCGACGGCATTCGCCTCGGGGGCGACCTGCGGACGCAGTACATGCAGGACATCGACAACGAGCGGCGCGACCGCTCCACCTTCTTCCAGATGCAGGCCGAGCTGATGGTGGCGGTGACCTTGAACGAGCGCCTGACCGGCGTCTACACGAACGGCGACGGGCGCACCCGGGAGGCGTTCGGCCTGCTCCGGGTACTACCGCTCGACGGAGTGGTGAAGGTCGGACGGTTCCGCCCCGCCTACGGCATCGAGGTCGAGGACCACACGACGTTCACGAGAGACGCCTTCGGTCTGGGAAACGGCTCGGAGGACACGGGGGTCGAGCTCGGCCTCTTCCCCGGTCCCGCGATGATCCATGTCGCTCTCGTCAACGGCAGCCCGGGCGCCTTCGACGACAACCCCCAGAAAGGCCTGGTCGGGCGCGTCTGGTGGTACGGCCAGCGCGCGGGGATCGGAGCCAGCGCGGCGACGAACCAGCCGGGCATCCCGGGCGCCGATCGGAGCGAGCGCGGCGGCGTGTTCGGTCAGCTCCACCACGGCCCGTTCGTCCTCCTCGCCGAGTACGATCGCGGCCGGCGGGAGCCGGAAACCGGGGAAACGGTCGATCTGGAAGCGGCGCTCGTCGAGGCCTCTTACCGGATCTCGACCGATCGGACCGTGAAACTGCGGTATGATCGTTTCGACCCGGACCTCGACCTCGCCGAGAACGCGACCGACCGGTTCGCCGTCGGATGGGAGCAGGACCTCTTCCCGCTCGCCCGCTTCCTGACCTACTTCCGCTATCAGCGGGAGTACGGAACCGACGAGGAAGGGAACCGGCCGGTCTACGGCGAGGAACGGGACACGTTCGAGTGGATCGGACAGATCCACCTGACGTTCTGAGGCGCATCCCCGCGCTCCCGCTCCCGGGAGCCGCATCCGAAGGAGGGGCACCGATGCGCAATCCTCGCTCTCGCTTTCCGCTCCGCGCCTTCGCGGCGCTGTTCGTCTTGGCGACCGGACTCGGGCTCTCCGGCCCCGCAGACGCGGACGTCGTCCCTCCCGAGTGGGTGAGCCGCTACGACGGCCCGGACCACCTCTTCGATCGAGCGCACGCCGTCGCGGTGGACCGAGGCTGCGCCTACCTGACCGGGGAGAGCGACAGCGAAGCGAATGAACAGGACCTCTTCGTCGCGAAGTACGACGCCGACGGCGACCTCGTCTTCTCCGCCCGCTACGACGGGCCGGGACACGGCCCGGACCGGGGCCTCGACCTCGCCGTCGACGCCGACGGCGCGGTCCTGGTGGTCGGGCAGTCCTGGGGTGGAGACGCGAGCCAGTACGACCTCGTCGCGATCAAGTACGGTCCCGACGGAACGGAGCAGTGGGTCGCCCGCTACGACGGCGAATTCCACAAGTGGGAGAGGGGCGTCGCGATCGCATCCGATGGAGAGGGCGGAGCGGTCGTCACCGGCTGGAGCCACTTCGCGAACGATCCCACGTACGGAGAGCAGTACGAGTACGTGACGATGCGCTACGACGCGCAGGGCGGCGAGATCTGGACCACATCCTACACCGGTCCCGGACCGGTCCACTCGGACCGCCCGAGCGACCTCGCCGTCGACGCGAACGGCGACGTCTACGTCACCGGCGCGACCTACGTGCTCGGCCTGGCCTGGGACTTCGGGACGATCAAGCTCCGCGGAACCGACGGGCATCTGCTCTGGCAGCGCCGGTACGACTACGGGATCGGCGGGATCGACGAGGCGTACGCGATCGCACTCGGCGGATCGGACCGGGTCTGCGTCACCGGCCTGAGCTACACCGACCTCGTCGACGGGCGGAAGGCCGACGCGGCGACGGTCGCCTACGACGCCGCCGGCAACGAGCTGTGGGTCGCCCGCTACGATGGAGCCGATGGTCTCTTCGATCTCGGCGAGGACCTCGCCGTCGACGCGGAAGGCCACGTCTACGTCACCGGCCACACCACCGATTCGACGACCGCCGCCGACTACCTCACCATCGAGTACGACGACGAGGGTTCGGAGCGATGGGTCCGCCTGTACGACGGACCGCAGAGCGCGGGAGACTACGCGATGGGGATCGCCGTGGATCCGGCCGGCCGCGTCTGCGTCACCGGGGAGAGCAAGCACGGCGGCCTCTCCCACACCGACGTCGTCACCTTGCTCTACGACGGAGACGGCGATCCGATCTGGTCCGCCGTCCACGCGACGCCCGTCGGAACGAACGACTTCACGGCGGGAGTCGCGCTCGACGGGGAGGCCGGGGTCCAGGTCGCCGCGACCTCGAGCTACACCGACGAAGGGGTCTCCTGGGACGCCGTGCTCCTCCGCTACCCCGGGGGCGCGCCGAGCGCGGTCCGCGCCGAGGATCGGATCCCCATCCCTGCCGTGCTTCGCGCCGCGCCGAACCCGTTTTCCGCATCGACCGCCCTCCTCCTCGACACGCCGGCCGCCGGGCCGGTCCGGGTCTCGATCCACGACGCCGCCGGCCGGATCGTCCGCGTCCTGGCCGAGGGGGAACGGAAGGCCGGCCGGCACCGGATCACCTGGGACGGTCGGGGGCGCGGCGGCGTTCCCGTGCCGGCGGGCGTGTACTACTGGCGGTGCGCCTCGCGGGGGGACGTCCGCGTGACGCCGATCACGCGGATCCGGTAGTCACGGTCCGGCGGTCTCCACGCGCGAGGCGAGCATCGAGGTCGACCAGAGGAAGAAGCCGCTCCGCTCCAGGCCGACCCGGATGATCGTCCCCGCCGGCGTCGGCCGCTCGGTCCAGACCGCGTCGGTTTCGTTCGAGAACATCCCGTATCCCCGGACGACGAGCTCCAGCTGCAGCCGCGCCCCCTCCGGCGCCGGCCGGTCCGGGACCGAGCCGGGGCCGAGCCCCGGCAGGTCGGGCTCGATGATCCAGAGATCCCCGGTGCGCGGGGCTTCGAAGCTCTGTTCGTGGACCTGGTAGAGCGGGGTGAAGAGGAACGCGAGGATTGCGGCGACGGCGGCGATGCCGGCGAGGACGCTCGGCCGGACGAGCCGTTGCCCGTCGGCGGGAGCGCGCGGGAGCGCTGCGTCGACCGTGACCGCCGTCGCGGTCACGATCCCGCCGGACCAGAGGACGTCCGTGGGGAAGTGGGCTCCGACCGCGATCCGCTGGAAGCCGAGCAATCCCCAGGCGGCGAGTCCGACCGCGGTCCAGAGAACCGCGCGGCGCCGGGAGAGCAAGGCGAGGCCGGCGAGGTAGGCCCCCATCGCCGCGTGTCCGCTCGGGAACGAGCGCCCGTGTCCCGGGATGCCCGGCTCGCCGATCGAGAGGAACTCCCTCTCCCCTCCGAAGAGGACCGTCTCGCGGGGGCGGGGACGGCCGATGTGCTCCTTGCCGACCATGTTGACGAGGATCCCCGGCCCGATCACCCAGACCAGGAAGAGAAAGGCGAAGGTTCGCCGCGACCGCCGCAGGGGCGCCACGAAGCGGGAGAAAATCCAACCGAGGAGCCCCGCGATCCCCAGGAGATTCGCCGGCCAGACGCCGTACTCGTAGGCGAGGTCGAGGAACGGGCGCTCCTTTCCCCACCAGTCCGGGCTCTCCCCCGGCTGGTGGAACCAGCCCGAGACGACCGGGTCCAGACCGGTCGCGCGGACCGCGATCGAGAGCGCGATCACGAGGAGGAGGATCCCGACGAGGAGGAGTCCGCGGGGAACCGGCCGGTCTTCCGGTCGATCAGGGCTCACGGGCGTCCCGACCGGGAGGGTCGTCCGGGACGGGGCGCGGCGGCTCCGCCGGACCGCCCGTCGGCAGCGGCTGGTACTCCCGGAAGGCGGCCCCGAAGATCTCCCAGATCGTGGTGAACAGCGCGGCGAGGATCGGCCCGACGATGAACCCGACGACGCCGAAGAGGACGAGTCCGCCCAGCGTGCTGAGGAGGACCAGCAGCTCGTGCATCCGCGTGTCGCGGCCCACGATCCGGGGCCGGAGGAAATTGTCGACCGACCCGACCACGAACCCGCAGAACGCCGCCAGCAGGATCCCGCGGGCCAGGTCCCCTCTCGCGATCAGCAGGATCGCCGCGGGGACCCAGACCAGGCCGGTCCCGATCCCGGGGATGATGGAGAGGACGACCATCAAGGCGCCCCAGAAGATCGCGCCGTCGATCCCGACCGCCCAGAACGCGATCCCGGCCAGTCCCCCCTGGAGGAGCCCGATCAGCAGGGTCCCCTTGAGCGTCGCGCGGGTCACCGACGTGAAGCGGCCGACCATCCGGCGCTCGTCGGTCTCGTCGAGCGGGATGTGATCGAGGATCCTCCGCAGGATCGACTGGCCGTCCATCAGGAAGAAGTACATCGCGTAGAGCATCAGGAAGAGCTGGAACAGGAACGCGACCGTCCCGCGCGTCGTCGCCGAGAGGCTCGTGAAGAGGAACGTGCCGATGCTTCCGACGATCTCGCCCGCCTTGGTGAGGATCTGGTTCCGGTACGGCTCGAGGTTCTCGACTCCGGGGAGCTGTTCGAGCTTCTCGATCAAGAGGTCCGGCGTCCGGAGCTGCTCGCGGATCCAGGGGGTGACCGACTCGGAGATGCGGAGCGCTTCGCCGGCCACGAGCCCGAGCAGGGCGAGGAGCGGCACCAGGACCACGACCAGGAGGAAGAGCAGCGTCGTCGCGGAGGCGAGCGACCGCCGGCCGCCGAGCCGCCGGAGGATGCGGCGATAGAGCGGATGGGCGAGACCGGAGAAGACCGCGGCGAGAAGCAGCGCGAGCAGGAACGGGCGGATCATCGCCACGAACAGCAGAGAGATGACGATGACCAGCAGGATCAGGAAGATCCGGCGGAAGCGCTCCCGGTCCATCCCCGATCGATCAGCCCATGCTCGAGAGCATCGCGAGCATGCTTCCCCCCGCGACCATGAAGGAGATCGCCACGGCGACCAGCATGATCAGCGTCAGGATCCCGTTGATCGTGAAGTAGGTCTTCAGGCGGTTCAGCCCTTCGACGAGCTGCGCCTGGTCCCCGTTCAGCTCGGCGACCTCCATGTTGCCGGCCGCTCGGAAGAGGAGGATCCCCATCCAGATCGGCAGCCAGCAGATCAGGATCCCGAAAATCGACAAGGCGGTGAAGACCCCGTAGATGACGCTCAGCACACCGAGGAACTTCAGCCACCCCTTCGCCATGTACAGCGGAAGTCCGATCTGCTTGACGATCCGGGTGTCGTTCGAGTCGATCTGGTTCATTGCGAACCTCCTTTCTCTCCGCCCAGCCGGGCGATGAGCGCCGTGACCGCGAACCCCGCGACGATCAGGCCGAGCGCGCCGGCGATCCGACCGCCGTCGGGACGGAACGTCTCCGCGGGATAGTCCTCGGGAGCGATGAGGGGAAGCGTCTCCTCGGTGACGATCTCCCCCCGCACGACCGTCTCCCCCGGCGTCGGGGGAACCGTCTCCTGGAACGGCCAGAGTCCGACGACCGCTCCGAGCAGGAGCCCGAGCAACACCCCCAACGTCGCCTTCTCGTAGCGCGCGAGCAGCCAGCGGAGCAGGTTGCTGACCCCCACGATTCCGACCGCCACGCCGATCGCGACCGGCAGGAGCACCGCGGCCGCCGGGTCGAGGGCGGCGGATGCGTCCCGGGCGCGCAACGCCTCCTGGAATGCGTCCAGCCCCGAGAGGATCGGAACGTACTGCCCGAGCAGAAGCAGCAGGTATCCCCCGCTGACCCCCGGGAGGATCATCGCGCTCGCCCCGGCGATCCCCGCGACGACGAGCAGCCCGAAGCCGCCGCCGCCGAGCGCGGACGCCGCGCCGGTGCGTTGCAGGAGAGCGAGCGACGCCATCGCGGCGAGCCCCACCAGGGCGCCGGCCCAGACCGCGGGGGTCGCGGGCCGCGCCAAACGCCACACCACCGGCACCCCGCCGAGGGTCAGGCCGACGAACAGGCTGTACATGATCCAGCGGTGATGGACGACCAGGTCCCGGACCGGCCCCGCGAGGAACAGGATCGCGGCGGCTGCAGCGAGGGCCACGAACGCCAGGACGAAGACCGATCGGCCGCGGAACCGGAGCGTGCTCACCTCGGCGATCGCCCCGATGAAGGCGGGGTAGATCCCTGCGGCGAGGAGCATCGTCCCCCCGCTGATGCCGGGGACGAGGTTGGCGAGGCCCATCAGGATCCCGCCGACGACCGCGCGTACGCCGAGCGTCGGCAGGGGAGTCGTTTCTCGGGGTCGGGGGCGCATCGGAGGGGAGGATACGGTCCAGCCGGCGCAGCCGCCAGTGCCCTTTGGTTGTGTTCAGAGGATTGCATCCGGGGCCGCTGAACCTGCTGCCCCGCAACGACTCCGCCCGTTCCCTCGATTCCAGGCAGTCCTCGAACACGAAACTGCCATGAGGACCGGACTTGCCCGCGGATCAGATGCAATCGTCGAAACACAACGTACCGGTTCTCTCCGACCAGGAAGTCCAGCAGCGCCTCCCGCATCCGGCAGAGCTCGCGCAGGCGGGCGGGACGCGCGCGATGCCGGGGATCGTCCAGCGTGAGGTCGATCAGCTCGAGGGCCCGCTCCAGGGCTCCTCGGGCGGTCTTCGGGTTCCGGGCGCGCCATTTCAGCGCGCGGCCGACTTCGCTGCCGACGTCGCCGAGCTGCTCGGCGAGGCTGAGGGTCGCCCAGCGCCCGGCGGCCAGCTCCCGGTGCATCGGCTCCCTCATCGGATGATGAGGCTCCGCACGAGGGCGACGATCCGTGCGCGGATGGCGGGATCGTCGACGCCACGGGAGGCGTCGCCGGACGACGGGCGGAGGTTGATCATGGAATCGAACTCGATCCAGTCGCTCTCCGGATGGTCCGGGTAGAGATTGATCCCCCAGAGGTCGGCTTGCCGGGAGCCCCCCTGGAGGAGCTCCGCCTGCTGATCGGCCTGGAGATCCGCGTCGACGAGCAGGATCCTCCGCTCCAGGTCGACCACCCCCTTGACCAGGTCGCCGAACCGGGCGGCCGCCATCCGGCGCAGCTCTTCGATCCGGATCGGATCCTCTTCCGTGACCGATTTCATGGATCGAGACGAGATCACGGACGACCGCGCGGAGCGGACCGCGCCGAACCGACCCGGTTACTTGGCGGGCCGCATCGCGGTAGGCTCTGCCGGCGGGAGGAGGCGCGGGGTGATCGACCAGCACGCGGGAAGATCCGATTGAGCCGGCTTCGGGTCGTCGGCCTCCGGTTCCGGGGTTTCGGACCGTTCGACCTCGCCGTGGAGGCGGGTGGATGCCTGGGGCTCTTCGGTCCCTCGGGGGCCGGGAAGTCCCTCATGCTGCGCGCGATCGCCGACCTCGACCCGCACGAGGGAGAGGTGTTCCTCGACGATACCCCCGCCTCCACTCTGGAGGGACCCGCCTGGCGGAGACGGGTCGGCCTGCTCCCGGCGGAGAGCCGCTGGTGGACGGATCGGGTCGGCGCGCAGTTCCCCGCGGGAGGCCGGGACTGGCTCGATCCTCTCGGGCTTCCGGCGGACGCGCTCGACTGGGAGATCCGCCGCCTCTCCACCGGCGAGCGGCAGCGCTTCGCCCTCGCCCGCCTTCTCGGAAATCGACCGGAGGCGTTGCTGCTCGACGAGCCGACCTCCAGCCTCGACCCGGAGAACGTGGAACGGATGGAGCGGGTCCTTCACGGCTACCGGGAGGAGACCGGCGCGGCGCTGGTCTGGGTCTCGCACGATCGGGGGCAACTCGAGCGGGTCGCCGACACGCGCCGCCTCGTCCGGGACGGGCGGCTCCACGATCTGGAGGCCGCCATGGGGTGATCCGTCTCTCCGCGGTCGACCTGTCGATCGCCGCCGGGCTGATCGTGATCCTGGCGATCCTGACGGTCCGGATGCAGCTCGGGATGACCCGATCGCTGCTCGTCGCGTCGGCCCGCACGACGGTGCAGCTCCTGCTCCTCGGCCTGGTCCTGCGGGAGGTCTTCGCTCAGCAGCGGCTCGTCTGGATCGGTCTGATGGCGCTGGTGATGCTGTTGGCGGCGGGGCGCGAGGTGATGGCGCGCCAGGAGCGGCGGCTCGGCGGTTGGTGGGGCTTCGGCGTCGGGACGACGTCGATGTTCCTCTCCTCCTTCGCAGTCGCATTGCTGGCCTTGCTGGCGATGGTCGGCCCGACCCCCTGGTACGATCCGCAGTACGCGATCCCGTTGCTCGGGATGCTGCTCGGCAACACGATGAACGGGATCGCCCTCGCGCTCGATCGGCTGACCGATTCGACCTGGGAGCAGCGGGAGATGATCGAGCAGCGGCTGATGCTCGGCTCCACGCGCGGCGAGGCGATCGGCACGATCCGGCGCGCGAGCATCCGGTCCGGCATGATCCCGATCGTCAACGCGATGGCCGCCGCCGGGATCGTCTCGCTTCCGGGGATGATGACCGGACAGATCCTCGCCGGCGCGCCGCCGATGGAGGCGGTGAAGTACCAGATCCTCATCATGTTCCTGATCGCCTCGGGATCCGGATTCGGGACCGTGGCGGCGGTCGCCCTCGCCTCCCGCCGGCTGTTCGACGACCGCCACCGGCTGCGTCTCGATCGGTTGCGGGGTGGTCGGGTCACGAGCGGTTGAATCCCATGGCGGGCACTCGATACCCTCACCGGTCGCTCGCAGACGAGAGCCCCGAAGGACCCCCGATCATGAGGTGATCCGATGAACATCGACTTCCAGGCCCATCTGCAAGACCTCGGCCGCTGGGTGCTGACCGGCGGGATCAAGATCGTCATCATCATCATTCTCGCGCTGATCGCGTTGCGCGTCGCCAAGGGCCTGACCCGGCGCGCCTTCTCCTCCGTCAGCAAGCGCGGGGCCGATCCGGAGTTCTCCAAACGTGCCGACACGCTGAGCTCCACGGTCGGCAACATCCTCACGGTCGTCGTCATGACGATCGCCTTGATGATGATCCTGCGCGAGATCGGGATCGACATCGGTCCGATCCTGGCGGGCGCGGGGATCCTCGGCCTCGCCATCGGATTCGGCGCGCAGAACCTCGTGCAGGATCTCATCAGCGGCTTCTACATCCTCCTGGACGACCAGATCCGCGTGGGGGACGTCGTCCAGATCGCCGGCAAAGGGGGGTTGGTGGAACGCGTGACCCTGCGCATGACGGTGATCCGGGATCTCGCGGGAAGCGTCCATTACGTCCGCAACGGCCAGATCGAGGTCGTCACCAACATGACGAAGGACTTCTCGATGTACGTCTTCGACGTCGGCGTCGCCTACCGCGAGGATACCGACGAGGTGGTCGCCGCGTTGAAGGAGGTCGACGAGGACCTGCGCAACGATCCCGACATCAAGGACAGCATCCTCGCCCCGCTGGAGATCATGGGGGTCGACAAGTTCGCGGACTCGGCCGTCGTCATCAAGGCCCGGATCAAGACGAAGCCGATCAAGCAGTGGGCCATCGGCCGGGAGTTCAATCGCCGCATGAAGAAGACGTTCGACCGGAAAGGGATCGAGATCCCGTTCCCGCACGTCACGGTCTACGCCGGGGAGCCGAAGGAGGGTCCGCCGCCGGCGTTCCTGGTGTCGAAGTCCGGGTCGGAGGGACCCGGAGAGGAGCGGGGGCTCTAGGTGCTGTACTCGGCGTTGATCCGGACGTACTCGTAGGAGAGGTCCGTTCCCCAGGCGGTCGCCTTGCCGGCGCCCTGGTGGAGGTCCATCACGACGTACAGAAAGCTCGACCGCATCATGCTCTTGATCTTGCGACGGTCGACCTCCACCGGCTGAGCGGCGGCGAGGAGCTGATGCATCTGCTTCGAGGATCCCAGGAAGAGGTCGACCCGGTCGGGGTCGTAGTCCACGCCGGCGCGGCCCGCGGCGGCGACGATCCGCCCCCAGTTGGGATCGCGACCGAAGAACGCGGTCTTGACGAGGTTCGAGTCCGAGACGGTCCGAGCGATGCGGCGGGCGGCCTCGTCACTGGGCGCCCCTTCGACGGTGTACTGGATCACCTTGGTGGCGCCCTCCCCGTCGGCGACGATCTGGCGGGCCAGCTCGATGCAGTGCTTCCGCAGCTCCTCACGAAAGAGGGCGTACTCGGGACCCTTCCGGTCGATCGGCGGGTTCCCCGCGAGGCCGTTCGCCATGACACCGACCATGTCGTTCGTGGAGGTGTCACCGTCCACCGTGATCATGTTGAACGACTCGTTCACCGCATCGTGGAGCGCCTCGTCCAGCAGCGGCGGCGCGACGGCGGCGTCGGTCACCAGGAATGCGAGCATCGTCGCCATGTTCGGGTGGATCATCCCGGACCCCTTGGCGACGCCGCCCATGTGGCATGTGACGTCCCCCAGCCCGAACGTCGAGAAGCTCTCCTTCGGAAACGTATCGGTCGTCAGGATCGCGTTGGCCACCAGCGACCCGGCCAGGCGCAGGGAGGACTTCCGGGCGGCGCACTGGCGGATTCCGGACACGACCTTTTCGGTCGGGAACGTGCGTCCGATGATCCCGGTGGAGGCGATGAGAACCAGGGAGGGATCGATCGCCAGCGCCTCCGAGGCCGCGGTGATCATCGCCTCCGCCCCACGACGCCCCTGGTTCCCCGTGCAGGCGTTGGCGTTGCCCGCATTGATCACGAACGCCTGGGCGCGGCCGTCGGTGATGTTGCGGCGCGCCAGCTTGATCGGCTCGGCCACGACCAGGTTGCGCGTGAAGACCGCCGCTGCGGCGGCCGGGACCTCGGAGTAGATCAAGGCGATGTCGCGTCGCTTGCTCTTGACGCCGGAATACGCACCCCAGGCCTGGATCCCCTCGACAGCGGCGATGTTCCGGTGAAGGGACTGCTCGTCGTCGGAGGCGGTGCGCGGAGGGCGCTTCATCTGGTTCTTCATGGGGTCAGTGGTCCTTGCGTCAGTCCGGTCGTCTCCGGCCATCCGAACAGGAGATTCATGTTCTGGATCGCCTGCCCAGCGGCGCCCTTGACCAGATTGTCGATGGTCGCCAGGGCCAGGACCCGGCGGGTACGCGGGTCGTAGGTCACCTGTACGTCGCAGTAATTGGAACCCCGGACCTGTTTGATGGACGGCGGTTCCTCGACGAGCCGGACGAACGGTTCGTCGGCGTAGTCCTCCCGATACGCGGCACGCAGGGAGTCCGTATCCGCTTCGCCCGTCGGCTCGGCATAGCACGTGGCGAGGATCCCCCGGTCCACCGGGAGCAGGTGCGGCGTGAACAGCACCTGCACGTCGGTACCCGCAACGCGTGACAGGGCCGACTCGATCTCCGGGGTGTGGCGATGGCGCACGAGCTTGTAAGCACGAAAGTCCCCGAAGACGTCGGGGAAATGCGTGGAAGCCTTCACGGAAGCCCCGGCCCCGGTCACGCCGGACTTCGCGTCGACGATGATCCCGGAGGGCCGAACCAGCCCGCGCCGCAGCAGCGGGGCGAGGGCCAGGATCGCGCAGGTCGGGTAGCATCCCGGGTTCGACACGAGCTTCGCGTCGCGGACCTGGTCGCGGAACAGCTCCGGCAATCCGAACACGGCCTCCTCGAGGCGGTCCTTCGCCCGATGCTCCGCTCCGTACCACTCGGTGTAGGCGGCGGGATCCGGCAGACGGAAATCCCCGGAGAGATCGATGATGGGGGGGCCGTCCGTCGGCTGCGCGGCGACGAAGTCCATCGACGTCCCGTGCGGAAGCGCCAGGAACAGCAGGTCGATCTCTCGGGACGGGAGCGCATCGGCCTGCACGAGCACCTGGTCGGCCAGCCTGCGGAAGGCCCCGTGCACCGCGCTGAACGGCTCTCCAGCGCGGCTCCGCGACGTGATGGCGCCGATCTCCGCGTGCGGATGTTCCGACAAGAGACGCACCAGCTCGCTTCCGGTGTACCCGGTGGCCCCGACGATTGCGACGCGCGCACGCTTCACGGCTTTGCCTTCCGTTCCGCCTCGGACAGGGCGTCCAGGAAGACGTGGATCACGACGTCGAGATCCTCCTCGGGGATGTTCAGGGG
>WJJW01000128.1 GCA_014729455.1 Candidatus Eiseniibacteriota bacterium | reverse complement strand
CTGCGTACCCCGTCCAGCCGCGGTTTTCCGTCGACGTAGCCGCGGTAGTCCGCGTCGAGGTCGAACGGCTCGACCGACCGGTTCTCCTCGCGACCGCGGCGCTCCAGGAACTCGTCGAACATCCGTTTCCAGGCGCGCGCGTGGAGCGAGGCGGTGTGCGTGATCACCCCGTCGAGATCGAGGATCACGGCGTCGTAGGGTCTATCCGTCATCTGATTCTCCTTCCCGTCGGCTGGCCGGAGTCTAACACCCACACTCCGGATCCCCGGAACAGGACAGCACCCAACCCCTGATGGGTGGATCCCCGATCCGTAGCGAAGGATGCGCTCTCTAGTCCGGAGCTTCAACTACAGGAGAAGAGCGTTCGTGGCCGAAATGATGAAGATCAAGGAAGACGGAATGATCAAGCCGCTGATCCTGTTCGCGTGCTAGCGCGTTACGTAAAGCGGGCTCGGTGCCCGACCCAGATTCGCGTGACCTCCTCGTCCGGTCCCGGCTGCGTCAAACGCAGACCGAGGACCCGGCCGCCGAGGTCGCGCATCAGGTCGCCTGCGCCGGACAGACGGCGGCCGCCGCGCGAGGCGAGGAGCATCCGGTCGGCGAGATCGGAAAGAACCGCGACCGCGCGCGGCGTCTGCAGGTCGTCGTCCAGCGCCCGAGCGAACGCGCAGCGATCCGGCTCGGGATCCCACGGCTCGGTCCCGAGGTCGGATCGTTCGTGCTCCGAGACCGCCGATCGCAGCTTACCGGCCAGATCCTCGGATCGAGCGAGGGAGTCCGCCGAGAACTGCCAGGAGGATCGGTAGTGGTGGTCGAGCAGTTCGAGGCGCAGCCCGTCCGGCGAGACCTTCTCGAGCAGGTCGCGCACCATGACGAGGTTCCCCAACGACTTGCTGATCTTCTCCCCCTCGTGGCGGACCATGGCGGCATGGAACCAGTGGCGCGCGAACGGCGCACTGCCGCCCGCGCACTCCGCCTGGGCGATCTCGCTCTCGTGGTGCGGATAGGCGAGGTCGGCTCCGCCGGCATGGAGATCGACCGAGCCGTCGAGATCCCGACCCGCCATGGTCGAGCACTCGATGTGCCAGCCGGGACGGCCGCTCCCCCACGGGCTGCTCCAGCCCGGCTCGTCCTCGCCCTGCCGTTGCCAGAGCAGGAAGTCCAGCGGATCCCGCTTCCTCGGATCGTTCGGATCCGCGCCGCGTCGGGCGGAAACCTCGGCCATCTCCTCCCGCGGCAGCTTGCTCAACCGGCCGTATCCGGAGAAGGCCGCGACGGAGAAGTAGACATTCCCCTCTCTCTCGTAGGCGCAGCCGTCCGCGAGGAGCCGCTCTACGCTCGCCACGATCTCCGGAATCGCCTCGGTGGCCCGCGGAAAGAGGTCCGGGGCCAGCACGTTCAGGATCTGCATGTCCTCGACGTAGCGGACCGTCCAGCGGAGACCCAGCTCGCGCCAATCCTCGTCGCGCTCTCGCGCGGCGCGGAGGATCGAGTCGTCGATGTCGGTCAGGTTCTGGACGTACCGAAGCTCGTGTCCGCGACGCCGCAACCATCGGAGGAGAACGTCGATCATCACGTACGTGAACGCGTGTCCCAGGTGGGTGGAATCATACGGAGTGATTCCGCACGCGTAGACCTTCACGGGTTTACCCGCGGGCTCGAAAGGGACGACGAGGCCACGAAGCGTGTCGTAGAGGCGCAGCCCCCGCTCTCCGTCGATTCCGTCCATGTCTCACGCTAGCATCCTCGCGCGGAACGTAGGAATCCTTCTGATCCCCGTTCGGGTCCAGGACGCGGGGATTCGGCATGGAGCCGCCGGGGTCGTCTCTCTATCGTGAGGAGGACGTGATGCGGCGCACGCGCGCCGGAAGGGAGGCAGAAACGTCCATGAGCGCGAACAACACCCCCACCGTTCTTCTGACCGGCTCGAACAGCGGCATCGGTCGCGCCGCCGCGCGGCGCTTCGCCGAGCGGGGCGTCCATCTGATCCTGCACGCCCGGACCGAGGAGAACGCCCGGCAGGTCCGCGACGAGCTCGCCCGCGAGACCGGCAATGAACGCCTCGAAACGGCCGCCGCCGACCTGAGTTCCCCGGATGAGATCCGGCGCATGGCCGGAGCCCTCAGGGACCGACACCCGCATCTCGACGTGCTGATCAACAACGCGGGCCTGCCCGGCGGCGAACCGCACACCTGGACGGTGAACGTCGTCGCGCCCTTTCTCCTGGCGCACGAGCTGAAGCCGCTCCTCGCGGCGGCGCCGGGGCAGGCTCGCCTGCTGAACGTCGCGAGCACCGCCCAGGCGGCGATCGATCTCGATCTCCTGCCGGAAGAAAAAGGGGCGGAGGGGCCGAGCTCGTACAGCCGGAGCAAGCTGGCCCTCGTGATGCTCTCCTTCGAGATGGCCCGCCGCTGGCGAGGCGAGGGGATCCTGGTCAACTCCCTGCACCCCGGGACGCTCCTCGACACACGGATGGTCCGGGAGCGCTACGGCGCGCCCCGCGGGAAGGCCGAGGAGGGAGCGGAGGTCCTCGAGCATCTCGCTCTTTCCGAAGAGCTCGACGGCGTGAGCGGAGTGTACTTCGACCAGAAGGATCGAGCGCGTGCCGAGGAGCAGGCGTACGACGAGAACGCTCGTCACCGGCTCTGGGAGATCACCACACGAATGGCCGGCCTGGCCGCCTGATCGAGTGCGGCACGGCCGCCCCGTAGCGGGGCGATCGATCAGCCCGGCCTTTCCGACATGCTTCATTCTGTCCGGTCAATCTGATAGTATTGAAGGAGTTGGGTGACGTTCCTGAACACGCAACCACAAGGGAGGCTCCTTCCGATGAAGTCCCGCATCCTGCCGCTCCTCATCCTCGTCTGCCTGGCGCTGGGCACCGTCGTCCCGGCGTCGGCCGAGGAGCCCGCGACCCGCGAGATCGTGCGGATCGAAGGCACCACGGCCGTCGAGAACGAGATCCTGATGGAGCTCGGCTTCGAAATCGCGGCCGCCCGCCCCGGCGAGTGGACCGATCTGGTGGTCTCGCCCTCCGACAAGGACCGCCTCGCCCGCCTCGACTATCCGATCGTCGCATCGAGGCAGCTTCCGGTGTCGATCCCTTCTCAGTACCACGTCTACGCGGAAATGCTCGCCGCGCTGGAGCAGTACGCGGCGACCTATCCGGAGATCACCGTGCTCGAGGACATCGGTGACGGCTGGGGGAAGATCTACAACGACCCGAACAACTACCCGGCGTTCGACATCTGGGCGCTGAAGATCTCGGACAACGCGGCGACCGACGAAGCGGAGCCGGCGATCCTGTACACCGGTGTCCACCACGCGCGCGAACCGGTCACCGTGGAGATCTGCCTCGGAATCGCCGAGGTGCTGCTGACCGAGTACGGGACCGATCCCGTCGTGACCGCCTGGGTCGACTCCCACGAGACCTGGATCGTCCCGCTGGTCAACCCGGACGGCCACTGGTGCGTCACCGATGTGAACTGGACCGACTGGCGCAAGAACATGCGCGACAACGACGGCAACGGCTACATCACCGAGCCGGGATGGTGGACCTACCCGGACGGAGTGGACAATAACCGCAACTACGACTGGGAGTGGGGCGGACAGGGCTCTTCCGGAAACCCGAGCGAGCAGACCTACCGCGGTCCCAGTCCCTTCAGCGAGCCGGAGAACCAGGCGATCCGGGACCTCGCCTACCGCGAGAACTTCGCGTTCAGCGTCGACTACCACTCCTACGGCGAGCTGATCCTCTATCCGTACGGCTATGACGCCGTCACCGAGGCGCCGGACGACGCTCTGCTGCGCGAGATCGCCGAGGGGGTCGAGTCGCGGATTCAGAACGGGTACGTCGCCGCCCAGGCGCACGATCTCTATCCCGCAGCGGGCGCCTCGCTCGACTGGCACTACGGGGCGTACAACTCGATGGCGCTCTTGATCGAAACGGCGACGGAGTTCATTCCGCCCGGAACGGCGATCGCGGGGATCGTCGAAGAAAACCTGCGCGGGGCACGCTACATCCAGGAACGCGCCGACGGCCCCGGAGTCCGGGGGATCGTGCGGATCGAAGGAGTGCCCGGCGAGGCGACGGTGGAGCTGGTCGGGATCGACGATCCGCCGCTGAATACGATCCGGAAGTCGCACCCGATCGTCGGTGACTACTACCGGATCACGCAGCCGGGAACCTGGACGCTTCGCTTCCACGTCGACGGCTACGACGACCAGGAGTTCGAGGTCGACGTGCCGTCCGACGGTTTCGTGACGCTCGACGTCGATTTCGGGACGCCTCAGGATGTGGCGGATCTCGACGATCCCTCCGCGCTCCGCTTCGCGGTCGGCCCGAACCCGGCCCGGGGAGAGGTCGGATTCCACTACGCGCTCCCGGCCGGCTGCGACGAGGCGCGGGTCCGGGTCCACGACCTGAG
>WJJW01000127.1 GCA_014729455.1 Candidatus Eiseniibacteriota bacterium | reverse complement strand
GGCCAGGTCCGGTTCGACCTCGGCCGCCGGCTCGACCGCGAGGACGAGGCCTGGACCTACCGGATTCAGATCACGCGGGGGCCGTAGGAGGGCGCCTCAGGCGACCGGGACCCCGTGCGCCCGTACAGGACGAGCCAGTCCGGCGATTCCAGGAGCAGGATCTCCGCCGCCTCCTGAACGCTCGCTCTGCGCCTCGAAGGCGGGAACGGCCCCGTTGAGGGTCGGCAGGATCACCGCGAACGGCGTCAGGATGGAGAGCGCGACGGGGGATCCACGCATCCCCCGCCCCCGGTCCTCAATGGTCCGGACTCGAATGGTCCGGAATCACCGCAAGAGCGTCATCTTGAGCGTCCGCTCCCCGGGCCCGGCCTGCAGCCGGCCGAGATAGATCCCGCTCGGCAGATCATGTCCTCGATCGTCCCGTCCGTCCCAGACGGCGTTGCGGACCCCCGCCTCGACCGCGCCGTCGATCAGCGTGCGCACCAGCCGGCCCGAGAGGTCGTAGATGCTCAGGGTGACGCGGCCCTTCCGGGGAACCGCGTAGGACAGCTCGCAACGTCCCCGTGCGGGGTTCGGGCTGCGCGACTCGAGTGCGAGCCGGAGCGGCGCGTCGGCCGGTCCGTCGTACTGGAACGGGCCGACCCGCGTCTCCCGTCCGACCGGATCCCGCGAGCCGATCCAGTAACGGTACGGCTGGGAGGGGTCGGCGTCGGCGTCCAGGTAGTCTCGCGCTTCTCCGTCCAGGGTGACCAGGGCGGTCGGTTCCTTCGCCGCGCCGGCCGGGGCCCGGTAGATTCGGTAGTCGGCGCGCGGTCGGTCGTCGATCGGCTCCCACGAGAGCGCGACGCCGTCCCCTCGGGCCTGGGCGGCGAACCGTCCGAGATCGAACGGGACGTAGCGCGCCGGGGTGGTCGTGATCCGGATGGCCAGCCCGCTCGAGATCGGGGCCGCCTGGTCGGGGTAGACGTTGATGTAGGTGTACTGGAGCCCGTCGGACTCCTCGGGGTTCTCGATCCCGACGGTCGCGAACATCCGGTTCACGTCGTTGTTGCGGATCTGCTTGTACTGGAACTGGATGATCCCGTCTCCGGTCTCGGTCTGGTGGACGGCGGGATCGAAGAGGATCAGCTCGAAGGTCTGCAGGTCGTCCAGCTCCGGGAAGAAGTTCGCCAGGCGGCTCCATTCGACGATGAAGGCATCCCGTTCCTCGTCATGGTAGACGTAGACCCCGTCGCCGACGAGATTCTCCCCCTCGTCCTCCTTGTCCGGGTCCAGGTTGTCCCAGAAGGGGGCGATCAGCGCGCCGTTGCCGTAGGTCCCCGGAAGATCCCAGTTGTAGTAGTCGTGGTACGTGGTCAGGTCGAACGAGATCCAGCCGTTGTCGCTGACCAGGATCCGGTCGTAGGTACGTCCGTAGAAGACGAACGAGAACGGCAGATCGACCTCGACCATCCGGTTGTTGCGCAGGGACAGCTTCGTCCCCTCGCCTCCGTAGACCGGCGAACAGGTGATGTAGTCGAAGAGCGGCGCCCCATCGGGATAGTCGGTGTCGCTGTTGTCGTAGGCGTAGTAGCCGTATCCGTCGGGACCGAGCGGGGCGGTCTGCTGGGTGGGTCCGACCTTCCAGGTCACCGTCGACTGGTCGACGCTTCCCTCCTGCGTCGTCACGCGGAGCAGAAGGTCGAACGGCGCGCCCGTGAGCGCATCTTCCGAGATCGTCAGGGAGAACGGCTCCGTCAGAACCTCGCCGCCCGGCTCGACGGCCGGCACCGCCGCCGTCGAATCCGCGACATGGGCGATCTCCGGATCGAGACTCCGCAGCACGGCCGACGCGGCGGAGGAGGGGAGCGATCCCTCGTTGCCGAGGCGCAGCGCGAACTCGACCGTCCGCCCCGGAACGAGTTCCTCCTCGGCGCCGGTCCCGATCCGGGAGCGGTAACGGAGCATCGGCGCCGCCGTCTCCAGAACGAGGTCCGACTCCTGCACCGGGACTCCGACCGCCCCGGCTTCGAGCAGGAGCCGGGCGATGCTGCCGTCCTCCGCGGTGGGGTCGATCTCGACCACGAACGGCTCCCCGGCGGTCGTCTGGCCGGTCGCCGGACAGTCCGGGAAGGGGATCTCCCCGTCGAGGACGTCGATCCACGGGGCGCCCGGCGCCGTCAGGGTCCCCGCGACCCCGGTCGCGGTCTCCGGGCCGTCGTTCGAGAGGGTGGGGAACAGCTCGATCCGCTCTCCGGGATTCGGGATCCCGTCGCCGTTGCCGAGGCTCGCCCCTTCGGCGTCGTCGTCGACGATCACCGCGGCCATCACGAGCCGTCCGGTTCCCTGCTGGGCCGCGATCGTCGTTTGGTGCGGCAGCACGTTGGCGTCGGTGACGGTGACCAGCAGCGGCGCGCCGCCCGCGGGGGCATCGAGCCCGACGTGGGCCACGCCCGAAGCGTCGGTCCAGCCGGCGCCGCGCACCGTTCCGTCCTGCGTCACGCCGATCATCGCGCCGTCGACCGGGGCCCCCGTCCCGTTCTCGGTCACGCGGACCTCCACGAAGTTCGATCCGGCCGCGATCCCGTCGGGGACCTCGACGGAGATCTCGCGCGGAGCGGTCGTCCACAGGTCGAGGTCGGGATCGCCGAGCAGGCTGTAGATGTAGAAGTAGAACTCGACCGCGTTGTCGGCGTGCTCGTCGTACGGGACCTCGGTCGGGAACTTCTGCAGGATCTCCATCTTGATCGCGGTGAGGATCTCGCCGAGATTGCGGACCCCCCGCTGGGAGATCGCTTTGAAGGCGCCGATCGCCGCGGCGTCGTTGTGGCGCGTGTGCGACCACGGCTCGCTGTTGCCGATCACCGCCACGGCCCCCTTCGGGCTCTCGTCCGATCCGGCCCGGATCCAGACCTCCCCGAAGCAGTCCTCCTCGTTGGCGAAGTCGTTGTTCTGGCAGACGAAGCTCATGACGACCGGGAGCTTCCACCCGTTGTTCAGCAACGGGATGCTGTCGCTGGTGAAGCTCGGCGGCTGCCACCCGTGGATCCCGTAGGCCCATCCGCGGTAGCTGACGATCGAGACCCCTTCGTCGATCGAGGTCTTGATGACCTTGAACCGATCGTTCCACCAGGGCGGATAGAAGAGCTCGGAGACCTCGCTGAAGCCGAGATCGAGCATCCGCTGCTTGCACCACCGGCTGACCGGCACGGGGGTGCTGGATCCGTAGTCGGCGCCGACGACGAGGCCGCGGGTGAACCAGTCGGCTCCCTCCTCGAGATACGGATCCCGCTCGTGACGCAGCGTCTTGGCCACGATCGTCTCCGCCTCGGGGATCGTCTGGGCGGAGAAACGCCCGACGTGCAGATCGGGCAGGAAGTCGTCTCCGTCGACCAGGGCGTACGGATGGTCCGATACGCTCGAGTGGTAGTCCCACGCCGGCACCTGCTCCGTGTCGCCGACGATCAAGACGTAGGCGGGCGGGTTCTCCGAGGAGCCGTACAGATCGCGGATGTAGCTCTTGATCTGCTGGTTGCTCGTTCCGGTCTCGTCGGTCGTCGCCACGATCACCTCGAGTCCCTTCTCGCGCTTCCAGTCCGCGAGTGGGGTGACCGCCGGGACGAACCGGGGATCGGTGATGATCAGGTAGCTGCCGAACCCGGTCGCGGCCTCCCCGGCCGCCTTCGCGCCGGTGATCCAGCCGTCGAGGCCGCTGAAGAAACCCCGACCGTTGCGAACCGCGCGCGGCGCGCTCGCGCCGTCATCGGGCCGGTAGCGCAAGCTGATCCGCGCCTCGCTGGGAAGGACGGTCTTGCCCACGCCGGGTTGCGCCTCGATCGAGAGCGGAACCACCCGGATTCCCCGCAGGATCATCGGCTCTCCCAGGGTGAGGTCGAGCGGCGCCGCGCTCTGCAGGACGGCCTCGGGGCGGGTCGCGCCCGGAGGGAGCGCGATCAGACGAAGGATCGGTTCGGCGAAGGGGTCTTCGGAGGGATCCTCGACCGCGAGGTCGATCGATCCCGGCCGGTGGCTCGCCGAGACGGTCACGCCGTCGAAGCGATCCACGCCCTGGACCGCCGTCGCCATGATCATGATGCTGGCCAGGAGTAGCAAAACGCTGCGCATGGTTCCTCCCCGATTCCGTGCAGATACCCACCCAATTCCCGAACGCTCATGGCAGCCCCGGTCGGAGCGCCCATGATACCACGGGCGCTCCGGCGGGGTGAATCGGTCGGTCTCGAAGGGGGTTAGACAGTATGGAACGACCGGCTCGCGAATCGTAGGGTCGATCCGTCCTTCACGGGGGCGGTCGACAGGGCGGCAGTCAAGCTGCCACCACTCGATCGCGGGTTAGCGCCTGCGGCGCCAGAGCCGCATACGAAAGGAGC
>WJJW01000126.1 GCA_014729455.1 Candidatus Eiseniibacteriota bacterium | reverse complement strand
GGAAGCGGCGATCCCGATCCGCGAAGAGGTGCAGGCGGCCTGCGAGATCCTCGGCTTCGACCCGCTCCAGATCGCCAACGAGGGGAAGCTCGTGGCGATCCTCCCCGAGGAGCACGCGGAGGCGGCGCTGGCCGCCCTGCGGGCCGATCCGCTCGGGCGGGACGCGCGGCGGATCGGTTCGGTGGTCGCCGATCCCGCCGGCGCGGTCGTCCTCCGCACGGAGATCGGCGGGACGCGCATCGTCGACGTACCGGCCGGAGAGCTGCTCCCCCGGATCTGCTGAGACCGGAGGTCGCGTTCTCCCGATCCGCGCCGGTTCTGACGAGCCGGCAACTCCTTTCCACCCATTCGGTTGGAGATCGTCGTCAACCTTGCCGAACGGCGGGCGGTCCGCCCGGAATCGGTCCCTCCGCATGGAGGAATCCTGATACGCGGCAACTCGTTGATCCCCAAAGAGTTGAAGCAGTCCTACAGACCCGGCGCGATCCGGCACGCCCCTGGCGATAGGAAGGGCCATCCGCGGGCGGACCGGAGGGCCCGATCACCCCCCGCGGTCAGGAGGGAAGGGATCATGAATCACGGCACACGAATCCTCGCAGGGCTGCTCTGCGTCGCGGCGATCCTGTTCGTCGCCCCGCACGCCCGGGGACAGACCACCACGAACGTCGCGGAGCTCGAGAGGCTGGCCCGCGTCTTCGAACAGGAGCTCGAGGCTCGCCGCACGCCGCTTTACCGGGCGCTGCTGGAGACCGATGAAGAGCCGCAGCGGTCCCTGAACCGCTCCCCCGAGATCGAGCTGATGTACATCGACGTACGGGGAATGCCGGTCCTCTATGGCGTCGACAACCTCGACGCGGCCCGGACGGTCGGGACCGACGAGGTCTGGCCGGGCGGCGGGCAGGGCTTCTCGCTCACCGGTTCCGGCACCGCGGCCGGCGCGCTGGGGATCTGGGACGCCGGCGGCGTCCGGGCGACCCACCAGGAGCTGACCGGGCGGGTCACACAGGTCGACAACCCGAGCGGGCTCCACTACCACGCCACCCACGTCGCCGGGACGATGATCGCCGGCGGCGTCGACGCCCAGGCGATCGGGATGTCGTACCAGGCGAACCTGTCCGCCTACGACTGGACGAGCGACAAGACCGAGATGGCGACCGCCGCCGCCAACGGGATGAACGTCTCGAACCACTCGTACGGATTCGTGGCCGGCTGGAGATGGGACTCCCAGAACGGGTACTGGGTCTGGTACGGGGACCTCTCGGTCGACCAGAACGAGGACTACACCTTCGGGTTCTACCCGGCTACCGCGCGCGACTGGGACCAGGTCGCCTACAACGCCCCCTTCTACACGATCGTCAAGTCGGCCGGGAACGATCGGGGCGACGGCCCCGGCGGAGCCGTCTACCACTGGCACTGGGACAACCAGCAGGGAAACTGGGTCTGGGACAACGATCTCCACGAGGACGACGGCGGGGCCGACGGTTTCGACTGCATCCCGAGCACCGGCAACGCGAAGAACATCATCACCGTCGGGGCCGCCCACGACATCCCCGGCGGCTACAGCCAGCCCTCGGACGTCCAGATCACCAGCTTCAGCGGGATCGGCCCGGCCGACGACGGCCGCCTCAAGCCGGATCTCGTCGCCAACGGCTACCAGCTCCGCTCCTGCCTCGACAACAACGACAGCGCCTACGGCTCGCTCAGCGGCACCTCGATGTCCAGCCCGAACCTCTCGGGGTCGCTGAACCTCCTGGTGCGCCACTACGAGGCGACGCACTCGTCTGCGACCCCGCGATCGGCGACGATGAAGGCGGTCCTGATCCAGACGGCGAACGAGGCGGGCTCCGCCACCGGTCCCGACTACACGCACGGTTGGGGGCTGATGAACACGCTCGGCGCCGCGCAGCTCATCTCCGCCGACGGATCGAATCCGGGTCGGATCGTCGAAGCGACCCTCGCCGACGGGGCCACCGACGTCTACTACCTCGACAACCCCGCCTCCGGCGACATCCGCTTGACGATCGCCTGGACCGATCCGGCCGGGACGCCGGTCCCGCCGGCTTTGAACCCCACCACTCCGATGCTGGTGAACGATCTCGACCTGCGGCTGGAAGCGGTGGCGACCGGGACCGTCTATCGCCCGTGGATCCTCGATCCGAGCAACCCCGCCAACGCGGCGGCGACCGGAGACAACGCGCGTGACAACGTCGAGCAGGTCTTCTTCGCCTCCGCTCCGGCGGGGCGCTACAAGGTCACCGTCACGCACAAGGGCTCGCTCGGCGCTCCGCAGGCCTACTCGATCGCGTCCACCCACCGATTCGGAGGCGGCCTCGATATCGCCGACCATGACGTGGGCAACCTCGTCCTCTCGATGACCGACCAGGGGATCCTCGGGTTCCTGGACGCGACGCAGACGGACGGATCCGGCTTCGTCTACCCGTCGGGCGGATCGAACCACCTCTACGTCGGCGGGCTCTGGGTCGCCCAATGCGCCGATTACGTCGCGAATCGCGACTACGACGCCGAGCCGGAGAAGGAATGGGTCGTCTCGACGAACCCCGACGGCCACGTGCAGGTCATCCCCAACGGCGCGTCCGACCAGGACATCCTCGCCGGGTACACCGACGACGGGGGCCAGGACCCGTACGGCTTCTACGTCCGGCAGGAATCGTGGGCGTTCTCCGACGGGCAGAACGACGACTTCGTGATCGCCCGCTACTTCGTCCACAACGCTTCCGACTCCACCCTCGACGAGGTCCGGGTCGGTCTCTTCCTCGATTTCGACCTCGGCGACGACCCGGCCGACGACGTCGGGGCGGTCGACCGCGGGCGCCACGCCGCCTACATGACCGATGGATCCGGGATCCACGTCGGAGCGCGGCTCCTCCGCGGCGGCCAGACCAGCAATCCGATCGCCAACGAGACGCTGATCCGCAACCGCGACTACGTCTGGCCGAACGAATACATCCTCGACGAGGACAAGCTCGACTTCCTGGCCGGATCCGACAGCGCCCATGTCCTCCATGCATCGCCGGAACCGGACGACTACGGCATTCTGCTCTCCGCCGGACCGTTCGTCCTGGCTCCCGGCGACAGCAACGAGGTCGTCTTCGCGATCATCGGCGCGTCGAGCCTGGCCGGGTTCCTCGACCACGCCGACCAGGCGCAGGCCCGCTACCTGCCGACCACCCGCGCGCCCGCCGGGGGGCCGCTGGCGGAGAGGGGACCGCGGCTCTTGCCCAACCTGCCGAATCCGTTCAATCCGAGGACCCTGGTCCGGTTCGAGATCCCGCGTCGCAGCGCGATCCGCCTCGACCTCTTCGACGCCCGCGGACGGCACGTCCGGTCGCTGGCCGACGGCCCGCACGAGGCCGGGCGTCACCAGATCGTCTGGGACGGGCGCGACGACCGCGGCCGGACGGCGAGCGGCGGGGTCTACTTCCTCCGCCTCACCGACGGCCGGGCGGACGCGGGACGGCGGATCATCATGCTGAAGTGAGCTTCCTCCCCGGGTGCGTCCCGGTGCCCCGGTCGCCGGACGATGGAGGATCCGGGGG
>WJJW01000125.1 GCA_014729455.1 Candidatus Eiseniibacteriota bacterium | reverse complement strand
GTCCATGATGGCCAATCACCAGGAGTTCCCCCTGCTGGCCCGGGTCGACGGCCCGGCCGATTTGAAGCGGCTCTCCGTCGACGAGCTCGAGGACCTCTGCAAGGAGCTGCGGACCTACGTCTGGCAGACGATCACGCGGGTCGGCGGGCATCTCTCCGCCAGCCTCGGGGTCGTCGAGCTCACCGTCGCCCTACACTATCTCTACGACACGCCCGGAGACCGGATCGTCTGGGACGTCGGCCACCAATCGTACATCCACAAGGTGCTGACCGGGCGGCGCGACCGGCTTCCGACGATCCGCCAGCTCGGCGGGCTGAGCGGCTTCTGCAAGCGGACCGAGAGCCCGTACGACACCTTCGGCGCCGGCCACGCGAGCACCGCGATCTCCGCGGCGCTCGGGATGGCGACCGCCCGGGATCTGAAGGGGGAGCAACACGACGTCGTCGCCGTGGTCGGCGACGGGGGGATGACCGGCGGACTCGCCTTTGAGGGGTTGAACAACGCGGGCGCCGCCGGCAGGCGATTGGTCGTCGTGCTCAACGACAACAAGATGTCGATCTCCCCGAACGTTGGAGCGCTGTCCCGCTACCTGACCAACATCATCTCGAGCCCGGTCTTCAACAAAGCGAAGGCGGAGGTCTGGCAGCTATCGGAGCACTTCCCGAAGACCGACACCTTCCGGAGAATGGTCCGCAAGGTTGAGGAGAGCCTGAAGTCGCTGCTCGTGCCGGGGCAATTCTTCGAGGATCTCGGGTTCCGCTACCTGGGCCCGATCGACGGGCACGATCTGCGCGAGATCCTCTCGGTCGTGCGCCGGGTGAAGACGATGGACGGGCCGGTTCTGCTGCACGTCGTCACGAAGAAGGGCAAAGGGATCGCCCAGGCGGAAGGAGATCCGCTGAAGTACCACGGCGTCAAGGCGCTCGCCCGGTCCAACGGCAAGATCGAGGCGCCGCCTCCGAAGCCGACCTACACCGACGTGTTCGCCTATGCCGCCTGCCGCCTCGCCCGCGAGGACGAGCGGGTCGTGGCCGTCACCGCCGCCATGTCGGAGGGAACCAAGCTCGTTCGGTTCGGCCGGGAGCATCCCGATCGTTTCTTCGACGTCGGAATCGCGGAGGGGCACGCCGTGACGTTCTCCGCTTCGCTGGCGGTCGAAGGGGTACGTCCGATCGCCGCGATCTACTCGACCTTCTTGCAGCGCGCCTACGACCAGATCATCCACGACGTCGCGTTGCAGAAGCTGCCGGTTCTCTTCTGCCTCGATCGAGCCGGCCTGGTGGGCGAGGACGGGCCGACGCACCACGGAGCGTTCGATCTCTCCTATCTCGCCTGCGTTCCGGGGATGGTCGTCGCCGCCCCGAAGGACGGACGCGAGCTGTGCGACCTGATGTGGACCGGGATCTCGCAGGCGGACGGGCCGTTCGCGATCCGCTTCCCGCGGGACACGATCCCGGACGCGCTCGATCCCGACGAGGTCGGCAGGCTGTCCCTTCGCTCGATCCCGATCGGTTCCTGGGAGGTGCTCCGGCCCGGGGGGGATCTGGTCCTGCTGGCGGTCGGCTCGATGGTGCAACCGGCGCTCGCCTGCGCCGACCGGCTCGACGCCGCCGGCCGGACGATCGGGGTGGTGAGCTGCCGCTTCGTCAAGCCTCTCGACGAGTCGCTGCTGGAGCAGATCCTGCGCGAGACCTCCGACGTCGTCACACTCGAGGAGGGATCGCTCGAAGGCGGCTTCGGCGCATCGATCTCCCGCTTCGCCGCCGATCGCGGTCACCCGACCCGGATCCTGCAGATCGGGCTGGCCGACGACTTCGTCGAGCACGGAAAGCGAGCCCTGCTGCTCGACCGGGCCGGCCTCTCGGCGGATCAGATCGAGGCGCGGATCCGGGAGTGGCGGGTCGCGGCTCCGCGGCACGGATCCGACCACCGGACGGCGGTCTCGACGCCCGAGACCGGCCGCGCCCGGTAACGGCGGAGTCGCCGGTGCGGCCCGTCCTGACTCTGTCGGTCGGGCTCGCGCTGTTCGCTCTCGGGTGCGGCGCCGCGCGGAAGGGTGGTCCCGCCGACCGAATGGGACGCCTCGATGTGGCGCTGGCGATGGCCGGCGCGAACCGCTCCTCGCTCGAAGCGGTCCTGGACCGGTACTCCGCGCCCGCCGACTCCCTGAAGCGCCGCGCCGCGGTGTTCCTGATCGAGAACATGCCGGGACAGAGCACGATCTTCTTCGAGCTGGTCGACACGACCGGCAGTCCGATCGATTTCGATCCGCTCCGGCACCCGGACTACGATGCGATGGTCACGGTGCTCGATTCGATCGAGGCGACCCACGGCCCGATCGACTTCGAGCGGAGCGAGCGGATCGCGGATCTCGAGACGATCGAGGCCGCGTACCTGATCGAGAACATCGAGCTCGCGTTCCGGGCGTGGCGGGAGCGGCCCTGGGCACGGCATCTCTCCTTCGATACCTTCTGCGCCGCGGTCCTTCCCCATCGAGGAAGCAACGAGCCGCTGGAGCGGTGGCGGCCGACGTTCTTCGAGCGCTACGCCGATCTGGCGGACCGGATGGACGACCCGACCGATCCGGTCGAGGCGGTCCGTCTGATCAACGAGGATCTGCGCGGATGGTTCCGGTTCGATCCGCGGTACTATTGCCATCCGACCGATCAGGGTCTCGCAGAGATGCTGGAGCACCGTGCGGGTCGCTGCGAGGACATGACGAACCTGGCGATCTACGCGATGCGCGCCAACGGACTCGCCGTCACCAGCGACTACACTCCGTACTGGGCGAACGCCGGAAACAACCACGCATGGAACGCGGTCCTCGATCGCGAGGGCGATGCGGTCGTCTTCATGGGATGCGAGGCGCATCCGGGCGAGTACTCGCTGGCCAACGCGGTCGCGAAGGTCTACCGCAAAGGGTACGCGCAGCAGCCGGGCAACCTTGCGTTCCTGGCGGGTGAAGAGCAGATCCCGCGGTGGCTCTCGGGGAAGAGCACGGTGGACGTGACCGAGTCGTACGTCCCGGTTTCCGACGTGACCGTCCCGCTCTCCGTCTCGCCGCCGGAGGGCCATCGATTCGCGTACGCCTGCGTCTTCAACGCCGGGGAATGGGGAGCGCTCGCCTGGGGGAGGATCGCAGACGGTGCGGTCCCCTTCACGTCACTCGGCCGGGACGTGCTCTACCTTCCGGCCTACTACGACGGAGAGCGACTGATTCCCGCCGGGAATCCGTTCCTGTTGCTCGAGGATGGAGACGTGCGGACGCTGGCCGCCGACGAAGAGGAGCGGTTCCGGCTCGAGGTGCGCTCCTGCACCCGCCGCGCTGATCTCGAGAGCACCGAGGGGATCCGCGTCAGCTATCTCCGTCCAGGCACCGAATATACGCTCCATCTCTGGAGGGGGGGATCCTGGGAGGAGATCGGAAGGGAGACGGCCGGCGAGGAACCGCTCCGGTTCGAGGGGGTGCCGACCGGCGGTCTCTACTGGCTCGTCGAGGAGAATTCCCGGCGGGAGGAGCGGGTGTTCACGGTCCGCGACGGGGAGCAGATCTGGTGGTGAGCGAGCCGCCGAATATCCCATAGCTCAAGCAGTTCGGTCCCTCTGCCGATTCTTGTCTCGAGGGGGAGGGACCGTCTTGGAACGCACCGACGATGTCCGCGAGCGGCGGCCCGTCCGGCTTCTGTTGATCGGGGCCGATCCGGAGCTCGCCTCGAGGATCGAGACGCTCCTGCAGGGGCACCGCGCGATGGAATTCGCGCTGGAGGCCGAGGCCGATCCGGAGCGGGCGACCCGGAGAGTCGGAGCCGAGCCGTTCGACGCGATTCTGCTGGACGCGGGGGGCACCGGGACCTCCGGGGTCAAGCTGCTCCGTCGGATCAACCGCGTCCGCCGCCGTCCCGTTCTCGTTCTCACCGAACCGGGCGACGAGAGCGCCGCGATCCGGTTGCTCCGTGCCGGGGCCTACGACACCGTGCAGAAGACGATGGATCGACAGTTCGGATCCCTGTGCGCGCAGGCGATCCTCGAAACGATCCGGGCGCGGAGGCTCGAGGCGCGGGTCGAGAAGGAGAGGCGGCGCACGACGACGATCCTGGACGCCCTGGGCCAGATGATCTGCTGCCTCGACGAGTCGCTGGTCGTCCGTCACGCCAACCGGGCGTTCCGGACCTTCCTGCACCGCCACCTCCGCGAGGAATCGGAAGAAGGGGGCGCCGGCGGGCGGCTGCCGGATCCCACGGGACGTCCGTTCCGGGGACTCTTCGGAAGCGACGCCGGTCTCGAGGGGATCCAGGAGTCGTTTCTGCACACCGTGCTCGAGACCGGTCGCGCCCAGCAGCAGGAGATCACCCTGCTGCTCGGCGGAGCGGTCCGGACCCTGTGGATCCAGGCCTCCAAGATGCGGTTCGACGACGAGGAGAACTGTATTCTGCTGGCGTTCACGGATCTCACCGAGCACCGCACGACCCACCAGTGGCAGGTGCGCCTCGCCCGCGCGCTCGACGCGAGCTGCGAGGGGGTGGTGATCACCGATCTGCACGGCCGGATCCAGTACGTCAACCGCGCCTACACCCGGATGACCGGACACGAGGCGGAGGACCTGCGGATGCGGCGCTCCCGTTTCTTTCAGTCGACACCGGACCGGGGGGCGTTGATCCGTGCGGTCCGGCGCCGTCTCGCGCGCGGGGAGCAGTGGCGGGGCGAGGTCCTCAATCGGAAGAAGAACGGATCCATCTACTTCGCCGACATGACGATCGCGCCGATCCGGGACGACGCCGGACGGCCGATCGGGTTCGCCACCACCGAGCGCGACATCACCGAACGGAGAGTGTTCACCGACGAGCTGATCAAGGCGCGGGAGACGGCCGAAGCGAGCCTGCGGGCGAAGGACCTGTTCCTCGCGACGGTCTCCCACGAGCTGCGGACCCCCCTGACCAGCATCATCGGATTCGCCGACCTGCTCCTCCTGGACGAGACCCTGAACGAGAACGCGCACGAGTTCTCGCAGGGGATCATGCGGGCGGGACGCCATCTCAAGCAGCTCATCCAGAACATCCTCGATCTCTCCCGTTTCTCGGGCGGGCGGTTCTACCTCGACCTGGAGGATCTGGAGCTGCGCGAGATCCTCGAGGAAGCTCTGGAGATGGTCGGTTCCCAGCTCGGGGACCGGCCGATCATTCTCGATTGCGCGATCGACTCGGCGGTTCCCCCCCGTGTCGTGCTCGATCGCCTGAAGCTCCATCAAGTGCTCCTGAACCTGTTGACGAACGCGGTGAAGTACGCGGAGTCGGGGACGATCCGCGTCGAGGCGCGCCTCCTGCTGGAGCCGGACGAGGGGGGGGTCGCGGAACCGGGCCGACCACGAATGCTTCTCTTCTCGGTCAGCGATCAAGGCCCCGGGATCCCGGAGAAGGACAAGGAGCGGGTCTTCGAGAGCTTCGTCCAGCTCCGGGAGAATCCGGAGAACGCCTCCGGAGGGACCGGCCTCGGGTTGGCGATCACCCGACGTCTCGTCGAGTTGATGGGGGGAACGATCTGGGTCGACTCGGAGGTCGGGCGAGGCTCCCGGTTCTCCTTCACCCTTCCCCTCGCGACGAGCGAGGAGAAGGAGACGCCGCCCCCGGCGGCGGCCCATCGCCCGTCCCCGGGCGGGTCGCCTCTCGCGATTCACCGGATGCTTCCCGGTCCGATCCCCGGTGAGGGGGAGCTGGCGAGCTGGGGATACCGGATCGAGGTGACCGGCACCGTCGATGAGCTCGTGCGAAGTCTCGAGGGGGACGAACCGGTCGCGAGCATCGTCTCGGGCACGGCCGAGCTCGCGGAGTCGTTGCACCGACTCGCGCGGGCCGCCGCGCTGACCAGCGATCGCGTCGCCTGGTTCCTCATCCTTCGCGGGATCGACGACGCATCGCTTCCCCTGGGTCGCGTCGTCTTGCTCGAGGAGGATCTGGGGCCACGATCGGTGATCCGGTTGATTCGCGCGGTGGACGGTCTCCCGCCCGGCGGACGGCATCTCTTCGTCGACGAGAGGGACCGCGAGCTGTTCGACTGGGGGAGGCGGACGTTTCCGCATCGCGGGCTCCGGATCTCCTCGGTCGGAGCGCAGGATCCGGCCTTGCGGCTCGATGCCGAGGACCCCCGCATACTCCTGGTCGATCCCTTCAAGGATCCGCACCGCGCGCTGGACTTGATGCTCCGGCTCGCGGATCGCTCCCCACGCTTCCTGCTCGCGATCCGGGAGTCGTACGTCGAGGGATCCGAGGAGATCGTGCGCCTGAATCGCGCGTGGCGGAAGCAGTCTCCGCGCTTCCGAACCGGCGCGACACGGCGCCTGCGCTGGATGCTGAACGCCATCCACTCGGCCGCGGCCCGTGGCCGCCCCGCGGCGGACAACCCGCTGCAGATCGTGGAGG
>WJJW01000017.1 GCA_014729455.1 Candidatus Eiseniibacteriota bacterium | reverse complement strand
GCGTGGCGGGGAAGGTGGTGACGCTGAAGCTGCGCGACGCCGACTTCCGGACGATCACACGCCGACGGAAGCTCGCCGCGCCGGAGAGCCTCGCCGATCCGATCCTCCGCACCGCGGTCGAGCTGCTCGACGCGAACTGGGATCGACGTCCGGTCCGTCTGATCGGCGTCGGGGTGACGGGCATCGTCCCCGACCGGCCGACCGATTCGCTCTTTCCCGAGCCGGAGCCGCAGCGCCGCGGACGGAGCCTCGCGCGGACCATCGATCGGATCCAGGACCGGTTCGGATCCCGGAAGGTCGTTCGGGCGAACGTCCTGCGGCGCGATGAGGAGTGAACCGGCCCGGGCGGAATGGTAGGATCGAGCCGGGCGCGGAAGAAGGGAGGCCGTCGATGGACAAGAAGCAGCCGAAGCGCGAAGAGACGAAGGTGATCCACGCGGGACCCGATCCCGATCCGCTGTACGGCGGGGTCTCCACCCCCATCTACCAGTCGTCGACCTTCTCCTTCCGCTCCGGGGACCAGGGGGCGGCCCGGTTCGCCGGAGAGGATTCGGGGTTCATCTATACCCGTCTCGGCAACCCCACGACGCGGGCCCTCGAGCAGTGCGTGGCCGAGCTGGAAGGGGGGTACGACGCGCTGGGGACGTCGAGCGGGATGGCGGCGATCTCGACGGCTCTGCTCGGCTGCCTCGACCGGGGCGACCACGTCGTCGGGACCGACGCGGTCTACGGGCCGACCCGGGGCTTCGCGGAGAAGCACCTGACCCGGTTCGGGATCGAGTCGTCCTGGGTGCCGACGGAGAGGATCGAGAGCATCCGCGAGGCGATCCGGCCGAACACCCGGATGCTCTTCATCGAGACCCCCGCGAACCCGACGATCAAGCTGACCGATCTCGAGGCCTGCGGCCGGATCGCGAAGGAGTGCGGGGCCCTGCTCGTCGTCGACAACACGTTCTCCTCGCCCGTGCTGCAGAAGCCGCTCCGCTTCGGCGCCGACGTGGTCCTGCACAGCATGACGAAGTACCTCAACGGCCACAGCGACGTCGTTGCCGGGATCCTGATCGCCCGCGACCAGGAGATCCACGCGCGGCTGCAGGCGATGCTCCAGAACCTGGGCGGGACGATGGATCCGCACCAGGCGTGGCTCGTTCTGCGCGGGGTCCGTTCGCTGGCCTTGCGCGTGGAGAAGGCGCAGGAGAACGCCGGCCGTCTCGCCGCCTGGCTGGTCGAGCATCCGAAGATCGCCTGGGTCTCCTATCCGGGCATGCCGTCGCACCCGCAGCACGAGCTGATGAAGAAGCAGATGGCCGGCCCGGGCGCGATGATCTCCTTCGGGGTGAGGGGGGGCTACGAGGCGGCGAAGCGGACGATCGACGAGGTCCGGCTCGCCGTGCTGGCGGTCTCGCTCGGCGGTCTCGAGACCCTGATCGAGCATCCCGCGTCGATGACGCACACCTGCCTTCCGCGGGCGGAGCGGGAAGAGGCGGGGATCACCGACGATCTGGTCCGGCTGTCGGTCGGGTGCGAGGGGTTCGAGGACCTCCGCGACGACCTGGAGCAGGCCCTCGCGAAGGTCCCCGAGGTCAGCGGTTCGCCTACAGCAGGCGGTAGGTGATCCCGATCGCGAGCGTCTGCTTGAACTGACCCGCCTTGCGGATCGCGCCGCGGACCGCGCCGGGATTGGAGACGTCCCCCGCGTCGTCGAGCAGCGGGAGCACCGAGTTCTCGTACTTGTCGTAGACCCACCGCGTGTACAGGTTCACCGAGATCACCTCGGTGATCTGTGTCGTGAAGATGTTTTCCCAGTCGATGTCGACCGTCGTGGTGTAGTCGACGACGTCGTCCGGAAGCCGCGCCGCCGCGAGTTGTGAATCCGTCAGATCCTCGAGCTCGTCCTTGCCCGAGTAGAAGAGCGGCTGGTAGAAGCCGAGCTTCGAGGTCCAGGCGACCCGGTCGTTCAGGATCCGCGTCTTGAAGTCGGTGATCCACTCGATTCCGCCGTCGTTGGCGGTCTCGGACGTGGTCGCGTCCTCGGGCGGATCCGATTCGAACTGCCGCCGGACGCTCTGGCGGAAGCTGAAGCCGAGCCGGCTCAGGAGCGAGCGGTCCTCCTCGTCGAAGAACATCTTCGCGATCCCGGCCGACTCCTTGAACTTCAGCGGATTGAGCGCGAGGGTCCGCCCGAAGGGATCCGAGGCGTCCTGGAACTGGCTCTCGAACCGGCCGGAGGCGAACGGATCGACGAACCCGCCGAGCGTGAAGCGGAAGATCGTCTCGTAGTCGATCAGATCGGTCGACTTCTCCGGCTCGTCCCAGCGCCGCTCTCCCTCGGGATCGACCGACTGCTGGTGCGTCTGGCCGTAGGCGAGCTTGAGCATGTTGTACCAGTTCACCTTCGGATCGATCTGGTTCTCGAGGGTCGCGTTCAGGATCCAGGTCCAGACGATCGAGCCCTTGTCGCCGCCGGCCCAGTTGTCGCTGTAGGCGCTCTGGGTCAGGTTGAGACCGGTTTCGAGCATCGGGTACCACTTCCCGACCACCAGCTCCCGCTTCTCTCCGTCCCCGGCATCATCCTGCGCCGGCGCGGCGGCCGGCACGAGGCAGACGGCCAGTCCCAGCAAGAGCCGGAGCGCGGCGCTTCGGCCTGAGAGCATCACTCTTCCTCCCGTTTCGGCCCGCCGATCAGTTCTTCGACGGGGCATCCGGTTGATGAACGACACGCTGCGGGAACGGGATCTCGATCCCGTTCTTGTCGAACGACTCCTTGATCGCCCGGGTCAGATCGAACCGCAGCGACCAGTAGTCCTCCTTCTTCACCCACGGGCGGACGATCAGGTTGACGCTCGAATCCGCCAGCTCGGAGACCGCCAGCGTCGGCGCGGGATCGCCGAGGGCGCGGCTGTCCGCCTGGATCAGGCCGTTGACGACGTCGATCGCCTTCTGGATGTCCGAACCGTATCCGATGCCGATCACGAGATCGAGCCGGCGGGTGTCGTTCGCCGAGTAGTTCTTGATCACGTCGGCGAAGATCTTGCTGTTCGGAACGATGATCCGCACGTTGTCGGGGGTATGGAGGATCGTGTTGAAGATCTCGATGTTGATGACCGATCCGGCGGTCCCGCCGGCCTCGACGTAGTCGCCGACGCGGAAGGGCCGGAAGGCGAGCAGCATCACGCCGGCGGCGAAGTTCGAGAGGGAGCCCTGCAGCGCGAAGCCGATGGCGAAGGCGACCGCACCGAGGACGGCGATGAACGACGCCGTCTCGATCCCGAACTTCGCGAGGGCGGCGACGAACGCGAAGACGATGATGAGGCCGTAGACGATGCTGCCCACGAAGTTCGTGAGGCCGGGATCCTGGTTGCCTCGATTCATCACCTTCTTCACCAGTCCACGGACGATGCCGGCGATGATCCGTCCGACGATCAGGATCAGGATCGCGCCGATCACGTTCAGACCGGACGTGGTGATCCATTCCATGACCTTCTGGACCATGGTTCCTACGTTTTCGGTTTCCATCTTCTCCGTTTCCTCCTGGAGATCCCCCCCCGCCGCCGGTGCTCCGATCT
>WJJW01000124.1 GCA_014729455.1 Candidatus Eiseniibacteriota bacterium | reverse complement strand
GCTCCCCCCGCTCCACCATCTCCAGGATCCGCATCCGCGGCGAGGGGGGCTCGAGCCCCGCGTCGAGGGTGCGGGTGATCGCGTTCAGGCGGTTCTTGACGGTCGGATAGCTGATGCCGAAGAGGTGCTCCATCTTCTTGATCGAGCCGTGGTGGCGGACGAAGGCGGTGACGAAGAGCTGGTCCTGGGGGGAGAGCCGGCCCAGGGTGGAGACCTCGAACTCCCCTTCCATCGTGAGGCCGCACTCGGGGCAGACGACCCGGTCGATCTGCATCTCCCGCCGGCAGCCGGCGCATCTGGCTTGTGCGAAGTCCATCCTCACCTCCATCTATTTCGAGATCCTAGGAGGTGAGATTGATATTGTCAATATCATACTTGATTTTATTAATCTCTGTCTCGGGCTCTCGCGTGGCCGGGACCGGGGCGCAAATCGCATCCCGTTGCGTCGGACCGCGTTGACCGGGTGCGGTACGCCCCCTAAGATGCGGCGGGCGGCGAGCCGGCCGGCTCGTTCCGACCCGGATTCGGAATCACGATCCAAGGGAAAGAAGGAGGAGAGACCGTGAGACGGATGGTTGCTGCGCTGCTGGTTCTCGTCGTCTTCGCCGGCCTGGCGGCCGGCTGCATGACCCACGTCCACAAGGTCGGAAACGGGCCGCAGGGGAGCCAGCTGGTCGAGGAGCGGCAGTGGTACGTCCTCTGGGGCCTCGTGCCGATCAACGACGTCGACTCGGCGACCCTCGCCGGCGGCGCGACCGATTACGAGGTCATGACGCAGGCGGCTCCGCTGGACATCGTCATCAACATCTTCACCGGCTGGATCACGGTCTACTCGAGGACGGTCACCGTCACGAAATAGGACCGGTGGCCGGAGGTAGGACCCGTTCGGCCGCGGACGTCGAGGGTTTCGTCCTGGCGGGAGGCGAGTCCTCCCGCTTCGGCGCCGACAAGGCCCTCGCCCTCTTCGAGGGGCGTCCCCTGCTGGCCGTGGCGGTCGCGGCCCTGGAAGCCGTCGGCCTGGAAGCGACCGTCGTCACCCCGCGGCCCGAACCGTACCGCGGGATCGCCCGCCGCTTCCTGACCTCCGAGCGGCCCGGCCTCGGACCGGTCGAGGGCCTGCGCGTGATCCTGCGGGCGTGCGGCGCTCCCCGGGCGCTCGTGCTCGCCGTCGACATGCCGGGGGTCGGTCCGGATACGATCCGGCCGTTGCTCGAGGAGCGCGACGAGCCCGGATCGGTGGTCTGCTACGCCGCGCCCGACGGCCGCCCGCAGCCGTTTCCGGCAATCTACCCGCGGATCCTCCGGGATCGGGTGGAGGCGGCCTCACCCGGCTTGTCGGTCCGGGACCTGCTGCGCCGGATCGCGGTGGTCCGTCCGGCCGGCCCCGGCGTCCCGCCGGATCGATCGCTGCGAGCGGCGCTGCGCAACGTCAACCGCCCGAAGGATCTGGAGCAGCGGGAGGACGGAGGAGAACGGCGATGACCGGCGCGATCGACTTCACCACCCGCCTCGATCGCGTCGACTGGGAAGCGCTCACGGCGACCCTGGCCGAGGACCGGTTCGACAACGGACGCACGCCCGATCAGCTCCGCCGATCCTTCGAGAACAGCGCACGATCGGTCCTCGCCCTCTCCGGCGGCGCCGTCGTCGGGACCGCGCGGGTCCTCTCCGACGGGGTCTGCAACGCCTACCTGGTCGACGTCTGGACCCACTCGCGATTCCGCCGTCGCGGAGTCGCCCGGCGGATGATCGAGATCCTCCAGGCGGATCTCCGGGGGCAGCACCTCTCGCTCTTCACCGACGATGCGGAGCCGGTGTTTCGCCGGTTCGGGTTCGAGCGGCAGCGGGGCGGGATGAGCAAGGTGGTGGGACGATGGCTCGAGGGAGGGGCCTAGGCGACGGCTCGCCGCGGAACGGCGGGATCCGCCCGTTGAATCCCGATCGGCCGCGGGAAGGGCCGAATCGGCGAAAACGCGACAACGACGCGTCGGAAGACCGCGATCGACCGTCGAAGGACGGCACGGACGCGTCCGGGACGCGTTTTCCCGGCTCATCGGGTCGATCCGACGCGTTCCGGTCGCCCCTCACGGCGCGGAAATCCCGTTTCGACGGATCGGTGTCGCGTTTTGCGGATCGTGGGGATCTTCAGGAGGGGATCAGCTCGCTCGCTCTGTCCCTCGTTTCGCCAGTGCCTTGCGCAGCAACGAGGAGTGGGGGAGCCGATCGATCTCCTCCACGCGGATCCACCGGCCCGCTCCCGCGGCCGGACCGGGGATCGCCTCCGGACCGGCCGCGCCGGCGACCAGGGCGCAGACGTAGCGCCGGTTCATGATCGCGTGCCGGATGGTGGCGATCGGCCGGGCCGAGCCACCGGCCGGTTCTCCGATCCGCCAGGGAAGCATCCAGAGACCCTTCAGCGGCGGGACCCTCCGCCGCTCGAGCCAGATCCGCCCGCGCCGATCCTCGAGCAGCCACAGGACGGCGGGGATCACCTCGACCTCCGGCTTCGCGGCCGGCGGCGGGAACTCCTCCTGCCGTCCTTCGATCCGGGCCAGGCACAGCCCCGCGACCGGGCAGTCCCCGCAGCGCGGCTTCGCCGGCAGGCAGACCACCGCCCCGAGCTCCATCAGCGCCTGGTTCGCGTCCCCCGGCCGGCGCGGCGCGAGGAGCCGATCCGCCTCCGCCTGGATCCGGCGCGCGGGCCGCGCCGGCAGCAACGAG
>WJJW01000123.1 GCA_014729455.1 Candidatus Eiseniibacteriota bacterium | reverse complement strand
GGGTGGAGGGGAAGACGGCAAACCGCTGGCTGGATCTCGGCCCGACTTTCGTCCGCAGGGTCCTGATCACCTCGGTCTGGTTGGGCGCTCTGGTCTCCTTGCTTCTCGTCTTCTACGCGGGCGGCGGGGTCGCGGGGGCGTTCGCGATCGGCGCGGTCCTCGGAGCCGGAGGGCTCTTTCTCCTGGAGAGGATCGTGCGGGAGCTGCTCGGCCCGTCCCGGAAGCTCCGCTTGGCGCTCTACCTCTTCGGGAAGTTCGGGATCGTCTACGCGGCGGCCGTCTGGTCGCTCTTCGGTCTCCACGTCCCGCCGCTTCCTTTCTTGATCGGCTTCACGCTCGTGCTCCTCGTGGCTCTGCTGAAGGTCGGAGGGCGGTTGATCCTGTCGACGCGCTGGATGGCGAGTTCCCGCGAAGGCTCGGGCGGACCGCTCCTGCGTCAGGGCCCGGGCAGCCGGAGGAGCGGCCCATGATCCGGCGGATCCTCCCTCTCGTTCTCTTCGCGTGCCTCCTGGCAGCGCTCGGTCTCGCTCCCGGGCGGACGGCCGGAGCGGAGACGGGCCACGGCGCGGACACCACCGGCGCGCAACACGCGACGCGCGAGGCGCTCGAGGAGACCGGCGGCATCCACGCCGTCACCGAGGAGACCCACGCGGAAGCGGAAGAACCGCACGGGCAGCAGCCGGTCATCGAGCTGCCGAACTTCCTGCACATCCTCGAGGTCTACTTCGGCGGACCGAGCGAGCGCGCGGCGAACTGGATCGACTACCTCGCCGCCTGGAGCGGTCCGTTCTTCGCCATCTTGATCCTGCTGCTCATCACGATCCTCCTGCTGCGCGGCGCCTCGCGGCGCGAGATGATCCCCGGCGGTTTCCAGAACCTGATCGAGACCGTGGTGGAGGGGTTCTACAACTTCGTGCACGGGATCCTCGGGCACCACGCGAAGGAGTTCGCCCCGTTCCTCGGGACGCTCTTCCTCTACATCTGGTTCATGAATCTCGCGGGACTGGTTCCGCTGTTGAAGGCTCCCACGTCGGCGTTCGAGACCACCCTCGCGCTGGCGATCGTGGTCTTCCTGTACGTCCAGTTCACCGGGTTCCGTCGGCTCGGAGTCGGCGGCTACCTCTACCATCTCGTCGGGTCGCCGCGCGATGTCATGGGATGGTGCATGGTGCCGTTGATGCTGCCGCTGCACATCATCGGGGAGCTGGCCAAGCCGGTCAGCCTGTCCTTGCGGCTGTTCGGCAACATCATGGGCGAGGACGTCCTGATCGCGGTGTTCACATGGCTCGGCGTGCTCTCGCTCGCGGTGATCGGATCGCCGGTCGGGATCCCGTTCGAGTTCCCGTTCATCTTCCTGGGTCTGTTGCTGAGCACGATCCAGGCGCTCGTGTTCACGTTGCTCAGCACGATCTACTTCTCTCAGATGCTCCCGCACGAAGAGGAGCATGCATAGTGCGCATGATGCGCAGGAACCGCGTCGGGATCTGACCGGCGCAGGACCGAACAACGGAGGAATCTCGGAAATGGATCTGCTCGGTTTGGCTCTCCCGCTCGGACTCGGTCTGGCGGCCCTCGGCTCGGGCCTGGGCCTGGGAAAAGCGGTATCGGGAGCGATGGAAGCGATGGGTCGGCAGCCCGAGGCGGCGGGGAAGATCCAGGTGGCGATGGTGATCGGCTGCGCCTTCATCGAGGCGCTGACGATCTACGCCCTGGTGACCGTGTTCATCCTGCAGGGAAAGCTCTCCTAGATCGATCGCACGTTCCGGCGTTCCGCGACGGGACGCCGGCTGCCGGCGAAAGGCGGAGGCATGTCAGCGGAAGTCAATGTCCTGAGCCCTCATTGGCGTGAGGTCGCGACGCACGCGGTGGCGTTCACCGCGGCGGTGATCGTGCTTCGGAAGTACGCCTGGAAGCCGATCCTCGGTCTTCTCGAGGAGCGGCGGGCGCGGATCGCGGACGAGTTCCGGGGGATCGAGCGGGGGAAGCGAGAAAACCTCGATCTCAAGACGGAATACGAGCAGCAGCTCCGGACGATCGACGCCCAGGCGCGACAGAAGCTCAAAGAATCGACCGACGAGGGCCAGAAGGTTTCAGCGGAACTGAAGGAGGAGGCGCGCCGGGAATCCCGCGAAATGGTCCAGCGCGCCCGAGAAGAGGTCGAGCGGGAGAAACACAAGGCGGAGGTCGCCTTGAAAGAGGACATGGTCGAGATGGCCGTGGCCGCCGCCGAGAAGGTGATCCGCGAGAAGCTCGATGAACGGGCGCACCGCCGTCTGATCGCCGAGACGATCGAGGATCTGACGAGGCTGAAGACGCGGTGATCGACAAGAGCGTCGCGAAGCGGTACGCGCAGGCCCTCTTCGGGGCCGCGGAGAAGGCCGGGCGGGCCGACCCGGTCCTGCGGGACCTGGAGTCTGTGGAGAAGCTGATCGAGCGGGACTCCAGCCTGCTCCGGTTCCTCTCCTCTCCGCAGGAGCTCGACGAGCGGAAGGAAGCTCTCGTCGAGAAGCTGTTCGGCGATCGGGCGGATCCGCTGATCGTGCGGCTGTTCCTCCTGCTGCTGCGCAAGGGGCGGATCCTGCATCTGCGGGACGTCATCGCCGCCTACCGCGCGCTGCTGGAGGAGGAACGAGGGATCGTGGCCGCGCGGGTCGTCTCGGCCGTCGCGTTGAGCGACGAGGAGAACCGTCGGCTCCGGGACGAGCTGCGGCGGATCTCGGAGAAGGAGATCCGGATCGAGGCCGTCGTCGATCCGAAGATCATCGGAGGTCTGGTCGTGATGATGGAAGGCCGGATCTACGATCGCAGCGTCCGGCACGAGCTGGAGAGGCTCCGCGAGGAGCTGTTCGCCGTTCGGGTCCACTAGCCGCGGGGAAGCACGCGGGAGAAGGGTACAGCGATGTCGTTTCGACCGGAAGAAGTCAGTGCGATTCTGCAGAAGGAGCTCGAGGGGTACGAGTCGGATCTGGAGGTCGCGTCCGTAGGAAGCGTCCTCCAGGTCGGCGACGGGATCGCCCGCGTCTGGGGGCTCGAGGACGCCATGGCCGGGGAGCTGTTGAGCTTTCCGAACGACGTGACCGGTATGGTCCTCAACCTCGAAGAGGACAACGTCGGCGTGGTTCTCTTCGGCCGCGACGAGCTCGTCAAGGAAGGGGACGCGGTCAAGCGGACCGGCAACGTCGCCCGCGTCCCGGTCGGTCCGGCGCTGGTCGGGCGCGTGGTCAGCCCGATCGGCGAGCCGCTGGACGGGAAGGGGCCGATCGTCACCGACGAGTTCTACCCGCTCGAGGGCGAGGTTCCGAACGTCGTCCAGAGGCAGCCGGTGAAGGAGCCGGTCCAGACGGGGATCAAGGCGATCGACTCGATGATCCCGATCGGACGCGGGCAGCGGGAGCTGATCATCGGCGACCGCCAGACCGGCAAGACGGCGATCGCGATCGACACGATCATCAACCAGAAGGGGAAGGACCTCTGGTGCATCTACGTCGCGATCGGCCAGAAGGAGTCGTCGGTGGCCCAGGTCGTCGCCACGCTCGAGGAGCACGGGGCGATGGAGTACACCACCGTGGTCTCGGCGACCGCATCGACCGCCGCCCCGCTCCAGTACATCGCCCCGTACGCGGGTGCGGCGATCGGCGAGTACTTCCGCGACAAGGGGGAGCATGCCCTCTGCATCTACGACGACCTCTCCAAGCACGCGGTGAGCTACCGGCAGCTCAGCCTGCTGCTCCGCCGGCCGCCCGGACGCGAGGCGTATCCGGGCGACGTCTTCTATCTCCACAGCCGGCTGCTCGAGCGGGCCGCGAAGCTGAACGACGAGATGGGAGGGGGGAGCCTGACCGCGCTGCCGATCATCGAGACGCAGGCGGGGGACGTCTCCGCCTACATCCCGACGAACGTCATCTCGATCACCGACGGCCAGATCTACCTGGAGGGGGATCTCTTCTACGCGGGCGTCCGACCGGCGATCAACGTCGGCCTCTCGGTTTCCCGCGTCGGTGGGAGCGCCCAGACGAAGGCGATGCGGAAGATCGCCGGCCGCCTGCGGCTCGATCTCGCCCAGTACCGAGAGCTCGCCGCGTTCGCCCAGTTCGGGAGCGATCTCGACAAGGCGACGCAGGCCCAGCTCACGCGCGGGGCGAAGATGGTCGAGATCCTCAAGCAGGGGCAATACGTCCCGCTTCCGCTCGAGAAGGAAGTCGAGATCATCTTCGCCGCGGTCAACGGCTTCCTGGACGACCTTCCGACCGAATCGCTGAAGCGGTTCGAGACCGAGTATCTCGACTACATGGAGAAGGAATACCCGGAGGTCGGGCACGCGATCGCGAACACGAAGATCATCGACGAGACGACGGACCGGAAGCTGAAGGAGGCGATCGCTTCCTTCAAGGAGAAGTTCGAGGCCGGTCCGGCCGCTTGACCGCGGCGGGCCGAGGAGCGATATGGCGACGTTGAAGGACATCCGGCGGAGGATCCGCTCGGTCCAGAACACGCAGCAGATCACCAAGGCGATGGAGATGGTCGCCGCGGCGAAGCTGCGGCGCGCGCAGGAGCGGAGCGTCGCCGCGCGTCCCTATGCGCGGAAGATGACCGAGATCATGGAGAGCCTGTCCGGGGCGGCCGCCGAGCTCAGCCATCCGCTGTTCGAGGTCCGGCCGGTGAACCGGCGCGCGCTGGTCGTCGTCACCTCCGACAAGGGGCTGTGCGGATCGTTCAACGCCAACGTCCAGCGGGAGGCGCTGAACGATCTGAAAGGGGACGAAGCGGAGCGGATCGACCTCGTTCTGGTGGGGAAGCGGGCCGTCAACTTCTTCCGCAAGCGCCCGTATCCGTCGAGCCTGAACATCTCCGACCTGGGGGACCAGGTCGATCTGGAGAAGGTGCGGGTGGTGGCCGGGCACGTGGTGCGGGCGTTCACCTCCGGAGAGGTGGACCAGGTCGACTTCCTGTACACGCGGTTCCTGACGACGGCGCGCCGGAGAGTCGTCAAGGAGAAGCTCCTGCCGATCACGCCGGAGGAGACGGGCGAGGGGGAGACGGAGGCCGGGGCGACGACCCGCGGGACCATTTTCGAGCCGAGCGCGGAGGCGATCTTCACCGATCTCCTCCCCCGCTACGTCCAGACGCGGGTGATGTCGGCGCTGGCCGACTCGATCGCGAGCGAGCATGCCGCGCGTTTGATTTCGATGGGGGCCGCGACGAAGAACGCCGGTGAGATGATCTCGGCGCTCACGCTGGTGCGGAACAAGCTGCGCCAGGCCGCGATCACCAAGGAGATCTCGGAGCTGGTCGGAGGGGCCGAGGCGCTGAAGTAGGGCGT
>WJJW01000122.1 GCA_014729455.1 Candidatus Eiseniibacteriota bacterium | reverse complement strand
CTGGACTACCAGACGTATACCCTCGATCTTCGGCACTACAGGGCCCTGTTCGCCGACGTCGTGCTCGCCGGCCAGCTCGAGCTGCGCTCTCCGCTCATGGGACGGTTCCGGGGGGGCGTCTTGGGAGCGATCGATCAGATCGCCCCCCGATTCGCGGACACCCGGCTCGACGCGATGAAGGGGACCGTGGGGACCGGTCTCCGCTTGGCGCTGGTCCCGAGCGAGAAGATCTACCTTCGCTTCGATGTCGGCTTCGGGCCGCACGGAAGCGAGATCTACTTCCAGTTCTCCGAGGCGTTCTGATGCGGTCCGTGGTCGGCTTCGGGGTTCTCTTGTGGTTCTGGACGCTCTGTGCGGTCGCAATGCTCGCTCTGATCGCCGCAATGATCCTTCTCCCGGAAGCGGCGCGGCCGGTCGAGCGGTGGATCCCGCATCGGGACAACCTGTCCGCGCTCGAATGGAAGGCCGCCGAACAGGTAGAGCGACTGGTTCCGGCCGGAGAAGCGGTCGCGGTGGAGACCGACAACCCGATCTTCCTCTATCTGGTGCGGCATCGGCTCTATCCGGCCTGGGTCGTTCCGGTTGATCGCGAAGACGTTCTTGCCGCGGCGCCGCCTGGTTCGTTGTTGTACCACGCAGTCTTTCGCACCGGCTCGCTCCATGTCGCGGAGAGGAAGAGATGATCGCGTTGCAGGTGGTCGGTCTTCTCGGCTCTCTGCTCTTTGCCGTTGCGGTCGGCGATGGTTGCCTGCGGCTCCTGCTCGGTCGACAGCGGGGCCGCTTCCCTCGTGCGGCGCGCATCGGGCTCGCTTTCGCCCTCGGAGAAGCGGCGATCTCGCTCTGGATGATCGGACTCGGTTTCGCCGGGCTTCGATTCTCGGTCGCCGCAGTTCTTCCTCTGGCGGTGGTGCCCCTTCTGGCCCGCCTCAGGGAGCGGGGTCGGGGACGCTCCGTCGGCGAGAAGGCCCCGGCCGGGGGGCCGCGGCTTCTGCCCGTCCCGGTCGCGGCCGCACTGATCATCGCCTCCTCCGCCGTCGTCCTTCTGGGGTCGTTCCAGGAGCCGATCGCCGAGGTGGATGCCGTCGCGCATTGGGCGATGCACGCGAAGGTCTTCACCTATGAGCGGACGGCCTTCCCCCCGTTTCTGACGGCGGGCGGTGTGGGAGAGGGGGTCTCGCACTGGCCCCCGCTGCTTCCGCTGGCGCAGACCTGGTCGCATCTGGTGATGGGCGCCTACGACGACCAGCTGATCAAGGGGATCTTCCCGGCCTTCTACCTGGCGGTCCTTGCGGTGCTGCTCGGAACACTTCGGCGGTTCCTGCCCCGCGGTCCGGTTCTGGCAGGAGTCGTCCTCTGGGCGACCTTGCCCTCCCTGATCGTTCCGTTCCCCGCCGGGAGCGTCGCGTCCGCCTATGCGGACGCTCCGTTGTCCTTGTTTCTGGTGGCGACCGCTGCGGCGTTGCTCTTCTGGGTTCTCGATCGCTCGAACCGAAGTCTGATTCTCGCGGGGATCTGCGCCGCCGCCGCACTCTGGATGAAGAGGGAAGGGATCGCCTTTGCGGGGGTCTCGCTGGTCGGCGTCTGGATCGGGCTGCTCTTCGGAGGGCGGGAGATTCGATCGCGCTCGTTCCCGGCCGCCGTCGGCTTCACCATGATCGTCGCCGCCTCGGTCGCGGTGCAGATGCTCTACAAGGCACGGTTTCCGGGACCATTCACGGGGGATCCGATCGATCTGGGCTTCCTGCTGAGCGCCGAGGGGATCGAACGGACGGCGCGCAGCGGGGGGTACCTGCTCCGGGAGGCGTTCCACCCCGGACGCTGGGGCTTCCTCTGGATTTCTCTCGCGTTCCTGGGCATCGCCCGGGTTCGGCGGATCGCCGACCGTCCGATCCGGCTTCTCCTCTTCCTGCTCGCCGGTCAGCTCGCCGCCGCGTTGGTGGGGATGGCCGTCAGCGAGTTCTCGATCGAGCGGATCGCGCATTTGGACATGCGGCGCGTCCTGATCCAGGTCGCGCCGCTCGCCGCAATGGCGATCGCCTTCCTGGCGTCGCCGAGGCCGGAAGAGTCTCTCAGCCCTGCTTCGATTCGGCCTCGGTCGGAGTCGCCTTCTCCGCGTACGGCACGCGGAACCTGACGGCAGACTCATCGCGATCGAGATCCTCCAGCCGGATCTCCGCGACCGCCCCGCCCGGCTTCACCTTGGAGAGATCCACCTTCGCGAAGCGGTAATCCTGAACGAAGAGCTTCATCCCGCTACAGTGGGTGCAGAGCCCCGTCTTCCACTGCACGACCTCTTCGTGCATCGGGCAGAAGTGGACCGCGGGGTCGTCCTCGGCCGGCTCGCAACGAAGGAGGGGGATCGTGACGCTTTGCCCCTCGGTGAAGGTCAAAACGGCGCTCCACTTGGTCTTCTTCACCATGGCCAGCGCCTGCGTGTCGGTCCAGAGGAGGATCCGGACCCCGTCGTCGGAGAAGACCGTCTCGAACGCATGCTCCTCGGAGAGATAGACGCTGCCGCCCCGGAGCGAAGACTTGTCGTGATCATGAGCGTGCTCCCCGGCGACTGCCGGAGAGGCGGCGAGGGCGAGCGCTAGGCAGCAGGGAAGAGGTCTATCCGGCGCGGCAAGCCAGGCGGGTAAGCGGTGGCGAAGGGACCGTGTCTTCCAATCATGGCTCGCCACGCTGAGGCTCCGGAGGCCCCCGGAATCGCCGAGGTGGAGTGCAAACCGAGGGGAAGCCCCGGTATCCTCGGTATCGCGCAACCGCAGACCGGCCATGCGGGGGTTCGAAGGCGATGAAATGCCCTATCGGCGGATGATGGCGACGATCTTGAACGAGGGGTACCTGTCGTTCGGTTTCGCCTCGCGTCACATCACCCGCCTTCCCTACGACAAGCAGGACGCCGACTGTCACGTGATCACCGCCCCATTCTCCGACTCCCTCTCCAAGTGGCCCTTGATGGATCCGATGTTCGAAGCCCACATCTCCAGTCCCGAGGGGGAGATCCTGGGGCCTCTCGGGGGGCGGGAGCGTTCCGTCGCCGAAGATCCGATCGTCGTGAATCCGGGGATCAACAGGAACGGCGCGCCGTGTTATCCGGACGCCTACCTCCTCTACCTGACGAAGAACGTCTTCCGGTTCAGTTGTCCGATCCGCAGCGAGTTCGGTTGCGAATCGAAGGAGGGACCGCGAAGCTGGGTGCACCTCAACCCGGAAGGCGACGACGACGATGCCGAGGCCGAGTACGATTCGACCGGCTCCTACGTCGTCGATTGTGTCACGCAGTCCGCCCTGCAGTTCTGGGCGGCCCCGAACCGCGACCAGCGCAGGAGAACCGCCTCACGGGTCTCGACGCTCTCGCCGCCGATGCGCTTCTGCGCCTAGTACATCCTCACCCTGATCCAGGTGTTCGGATCTTCCATGACGTCGAGAACCGTCCGGATGAGCGTGTCGCTTCGTTCCACGGAATCGAATGCGAAATCGTGATCGGCAATGATCCGGTCGCCGCTCACTTCCCAGTAATCCAGGTACCGGCCGATGTTCTTGCCCGACATCGTCAGCTCGTCGTCGCGACCGAAGTGCGCGGGATCGGTGATCCGCATCGTCACGTAGAACTCGAGGACCGTGTCGCGCGTGTCGTCGAGGACGATCCGCATCGAGCCGACGCTGCGCACACCGTAGCTCTCCGTGTCCCACTCCCCGACCCAAGTGTTCTCTTCGGTCGGGGACTCGTGGATCGGGGTTCCGATCGAACCGGTATAGTAGTAGGAGTCGTACTCCCGGTTCTGATCGGGGTCGTCTGGATACACCTCGCTGAGGTGGCAGAAGATGTTTCCCCCGCCGATATCGGCGAAGGTCACCGGATCCTCCGCGGTGAGCTCGATGCGCAGGTCCACCTCAGCCTCTCCCTCGAACGGCGGCCACCCGTCGCTGTTGACGACGACGGCGAGGATGTGCGTGTAGCCGGCTTCTGTGAGCGTCGGGATCTCGGCGATCTGCATGGCCGAAGCCTGCGCGAGATAGAAGAGGTCTCCCGGCTTCCACGCATAGGCGAGGATCGTCAGGTAGTCCTGATCGATCTCCGGGCTCGTGGCCGTGAAGGCGAGGAGGTCCTCGGGCTGGAACTCGTAAGAGGTGAGCCCCACCGTGAAGACCTTTGCGGAGAGGTCCGGGTAGTTGCCGATCCCGTAGCTACTGTAGAATTCGGCGGGCGGATCATCGGGGCCGAGCACGTCCCAGGATCCGCTCTCTAGGTCCTTGAAGACATCGACGTCGACCGGGTAGAGCGCGCCATCGAGATAGTTCTTGAAGAACGAGGGCCACCAGGTGAGCTGCCCCTCGGGAAGCTCACCGTAGAGCGCGCCGATCGAGATGAGGTCGCTCTCCTTCATCTCCTCGTAGGTGGTGGCCAACCCCGAAGGGCCGAACCGCGGATCGCTCATGAGGTACTTGAACACCGCGCACATACCGTGGCCGTGGGAGATCGCACGAATGAGCCCATCTCCTCCCGCCTGCATCCCGTCGAACGGGGCGGTCGGGTTGAGATCAAGGGTCGAAGGCTTGGTAAAGTTCGGATCGTCGGTAAAGACCTCGTCGGCCCAGAACCGGACCGCCCGGTGGAACCACCAGTAGGCCGGATCCCGGCCCGGGTAGCTCGACGCGTGGCTGTACAGCGTTTGCGCGGCCTTGAGCAGCTCGCCCCCCACCGCCAATCGGAGCTGCGGCAGGTTCTGCTGGGTCAGCGTCTGGGGATCGATGTAGAGGATCGGCACGTACCCCTGCGGGTCGGCGAGAAAGTACACCTGCGCGTAGAGTTGAACGGGTTGGGAAATCACCACTTGGATCGGCCGCCGAAAGTCGAAGCCGGGGAACGAGAGCCCAACCTCGTATTCGATCGCTTCGCGCGCGTCCTCCAGAAGGGGCACGAGCATGTCCGTGTAGGCCGGGTAGCTCGCTGGATACCAGATGACGAATTGGCTGGAGCGCACGAAGGAGCTGTATCCCCGAGTCCCGATGTAGTAGCGATCGTCGCCCGAGGTCGGGACTCCGCTGCCGCTCCCCTTCGTGGCCGATCGGCTCTGCGCTGGCAATGTGCAGACGATCGTTCCCGATTCTTCTTGAGCCTCGAGGAACTCGTAGACGATTGCGGTCGAGTCGGCCTCGGGCACCATGGCCTCCTGCCCGACTCCGATGGCGACGGGACCGCTTCCGGTGCCGGTCACCGAGAGGGAGATCTGCAGGGGCTGTCCGTAGGTGTCCGGCAGTCCTTCGAGCCGGTAGCTCTTCGTCGCCCCGTACTCGCCGAATGGCATGTCCGACGAGGAGACGTAGAGATCGAGCGAGGCATCCGCCGCGAAGGCCCCGGCCGGGACCTCGAGCGTGAAGTCGTCGGTGGCGAGGGTCCCGCCTTGGGATCCGATTGTCGCGCTCTCCGCGAGCGCGTAGTCGTCCTGGTCCCCATCGTCGTCCGGCGGTTGGGTACTGCTGTCTTCGGAACAGGCGAGCGGGAGCAGAATCGACAGGACGACCAACGAGATCGCGGCCAGCTTTTTCATTACCGAGCCTCCTCATCCACACAGGGTCCGGACTGACCCGTACAAATGATACCCTGGCGACGAGTTTCGCGCAATGGATCGGGTAAGGGGGCCGGTCTCTCTGGAGTCACCACCGGATCTCGGTGGGAACCGAGCGCGAGAGACCAGGAGCTATGGGCCGGCGCAACGAAGCGACGCGGAATACAGAGAGGTCACGGGAGCTCGAAGTCGATCACGGGTCCGGAGGAACGGTTCAGCAAACCTCCGAAATCCAGAGCGCCAGCCCATCGACTCTTCCCTAACTGGGAATCCGCATGATCGGGCTGCCGACCGCGAACGAAGGCGGGAGAGTCTCGGGAGATCGCAGCTACGGTCGCTTGCGCATGTCGAGGACGACGCCATCGTTCCCGAGCTGTTCGACCAAGAAGCTCTGGGCCACCTTCCACTCCTCGGAAACCCGGTACTTGGTGATCGACAAGGCGTCGGCGGTCTCGGAGTTGGCGAAGCCCATCCAGAATCGGAGTTGCACGACCTGCAGCGTCACTTCCACAGCATCCTGCCCGATGGGCTGTGGACCCCGGCCGGTCCGGGAGAGCCCCTGCGCTTTGCGCCGCTGCCCGCTTCCACCACAGCCGAGGTCGAGGAGCTGGCCGGGAAGATCGCCGGCCGGCTGACCGCGACGGTCACCGCGGCCTGGGAAGCCGACTTCAGCGTGGCGATCCGGGTCCCGATCTGGCCTCTCTCTGCGAGCCGTTCTTCTTCTCGCCGACTCCGCCGTTGGGAGAGGGCCAAAGCCCGTGGCTTCCCGGCCTCGACGGAGAAGACGATCCTCCGGCGCCGGCCAAGGAGCAGTGCGCCTCGGTGGGCGGCTTCTTTCTGCACGCCGGCCAGTCGGTGCGGGTGCAGGACCGCGAAGCCCTGGAGCGCCTGCTGCGCTACGGCCTGCGCGCTCCCTTCGCCCAGGAACGTCTCTCCCGGCGCGGGGATGGCAAGGTCGTCTACCGCCTTCGCCGACTCTGGCCCAACCCGCAAGGGACAATCCATCTCGTGTGCGATCCACTGGACTTCCTGCGCCGGCTGGCCGCTCTCGTCAGTCCCCGGTGATCGAGTTCGCGGGAGCGGGTCGGGATGGCGGTGCGGGCCTTTCTGACCGACCCGGATGTCGGAGAACAGACCCTCCTCCACCTCGAGCTTGCCGCGAACGCTCCGACGCTCTCGCGGGAGCGGTCCTCTCCGCTGGGATTCGCTGTGCCCGAGGGGGAGAGCCGGTTCAACGAAACGGACGGTGAACCAGCCAGCGACAACACGACCGTCTCGGAGACGGTGATCCGTCCACCGGCGGGGGGGAATGCGTCGAGGGCCGGCGGTAGCGGGTAGGCCCATATGCCTAGGACGGCCTCATGACCGCAGGAGGTGGTTCCCTTCGGCCGCTGGGGAGGGATCTGTCCAGGAGACAAGCCGAGCGGTCATTGATCGGTGAAAGGGGCCGGGTTTGCCCCCTTTCCTCGTCACCGCAATCCTCGGCAGGCCCATGCTACTGCCAACCGAGTGAAAGAATTCAAGAAGAGGCTCTGGTTTAGTCCTCCGCGCACAACCGCGGACTGGACATGCTCCGGCTAGAAGACGATGAAGTGTCCAGTCGGCTGACTGGTTCGGAGGATCGCAAGAGTTCGTGTCTCCTAAGCCCCGGTCTAGTCTGTCTGGGAACACCCCGCCGCATCATCGCAATCTACAATGCCGGCGGCCGGAGGGTGCGGGAGATGGCGTTGGATCCCACGTCTCCCGAGGTCACGTGTGACGGCCGGAATGATCGGGGCCGGCGCCTCGGGCGCGGCCCCTACTTCGTACGAACCGGCCGGGATGTGGTCTCGCGGTCGGGCCAGGTCCTGTTGCTTCCCTGATCTGGGCTGCTCCGACCTTTAAGGCTGGGCCGCAAGACGGAGACCACCCTCCACATGGGGAACGGTCTCCGTTCCAAGCGGATCGTCGGGGAAAGACCCCTCCTGCTACATTCGGATGTACAAACCGACTCCGAGGCTCCGTACCGACAAGTCGATCTCCGAAGCATCGACCTGCCATGCCGAGAAGCCCACTCCGACCCGCCCGTACTCCCCCGCCACGCGCGCCAAGATTGCGAGACCGGAGCCGACCGATCGCCCGCTGCGATCAGTGCGGGAGTCGGTGGCGTCACGGAATTGCAGATCGTACTCCGTCGTCACGATCCCTCTACCGGCACCGACGCCCACGACGATTCTCCCCCGACCTGAGCTCCCGATCGGCATGGTTCGTTCCGCACCGACTACGAATGCCTGTCCCCACGAATTGAGGTCGCCACGCTGATCGAACGAGTCCATGAAGCCGGATGAAACACACTCCTGCTCGTGGATCATGTAGTCGTGCCCGGCATCCGTCCAGATCCAGACCCTTCCGAAGATCGCACCGGAGGAGGAAATTCCGCGGATGACCTCGAAGGCGGCTCCCATCTTGGACTTCCCCTTCGCGGAGTACCCCGTCTCTTTACAGCCTTGATTGCCCAGGAGTTCGCTGCTCCCGTCGTGGGTTATGTCCGCCACAGATAGCTCGAGCCGGCTCGACCAGGCACCCGGCTCGGCCGCGGCTGGTGATTGAGACATGATGGCGGCGGTAAGAATGGCGCCAATGACGACCTTCTTCATCTTGTCACTCCTCCACATGGCGATGGACTGAACCTCTCCCGCTCGGGCCGAGGACGGATTTGAACCCAGGGTCCCCCGGGTGGCCCGGGCCTTGATGACCAACGGCGTGGAGGAAGGTACTCGGACGTCCCGTCGCGGGCAAGCAACTTCGGAGGGGACGGTTTCCTTGTCTCCGTCACTTCCAAGCAAGAAGCTCGGTCCGGCATCCCACCGGGTCTTTTCGAGGACTTGGACCCTGCCGGGTTCTCTTGGGGAGTTCTCACGCCCGCTGGGCGAAGGTCTTTGCGAACGAGTAACCGGTGTCGCCGAAGAGGATCATCGCCGCAAGGATCAAGATCGCAACCCCGCACCAGGGCGGCTCCCAGAACCTCACGGGAGCAGTCAGCGAGTTCGGATCGATCTCCTCCGCCTCGACGGTCACGGTGGCGATCTCCGCCGAGGCCGGAGTCCAGCGGATCCGCCCGCTCTCATCGGTCCGGCCGAGCGGGTGCATGTTGGCAACCTCGCTGTTCAATGGGTAGGTGACGGTCTCTCATGCGTCCTTGATCGGCATGCTGCCCTTCTGGATCTCGATCAAGTTGGATCTTCCCTGCCCATGGAACTCCCCATTCGTGGAGCGCCTCGGGAAAGCGCGTTTCGATGAAGGTGCTGGCCTTTCTGACCGACCCGGATGTCGTCGAGAAGATCGTCTGCCACCTCGGGCTTCTCGTAAGAGCTCTGACGCTCTCACCGGCGAGACTTCTCCAGTGGGATTCGCCCTGGCCGAGGAGGAAGGACGGCACTACGAGACGGACAGTGACGGCGGGAGCGAGACGATCGTCTCGGAGCGCGCGATCCGTCCGCCGCCGGGAGGGAACGATCGAGGGCCGGCGGGGCTCGTCGGCGCCCTCCGCGAGGTTTCCCACGACCGAGAGGGGATGGTTCCCTTCGACCGCAGGGGAGAGGTCTATCCGAAAGGCAAGCAAACCGAGTGATCGTTGGCGAAAGGTCCGTGTCTGATCCATTGTCTCCCCACGCCGTGGCTCCGGAACCCCGCCAAATCGCCGAAGAGGCGAGAAGACCGAAGAGAAGCCCCGGAATGCTCGAAGTCACGCAAGCCCAGACCGGCCATGCGGGGATTCCAAGGCGATCGAATCTTCCATCGGCCAGCGGCCGTTCGCTTTTCACATTCCCTGCATTCTCCAGGAAAAGGGGCCGCCCCCGAAGGGTGTGCCGCCCCGCATTCGATCGCCCCAGGCAAGGAGACCCGATGATGTTTCGAAGCCAGCTTCTCCGTCTCTCCGTTCCTCTCTTCGCGCTTGCCGCCATGGTGGCCGGAAGTTGGGACGGAGCCCAGGCCCACCTCTCCATCATCCGGCAAGGAGCGGAGTCCGCCGAAATCTCGGAGCCGGGCGATCTCCACGGCCACGCCTTCGCGGCCGGCGACTTCAACGGGGACGGAAGGGGGGATCTCGCCACCGGGGCTCCGGACGAAGGGCTACAGGGCGAAACCGGTGTCGGGATCGTCACGGTCAACCTCGGAAGCGCCCAGGGCCTGACACACGTGGAGGCCTTCACGCTCGATCCCTCCGACTTCGGGGTTCCCCTCGATCGGAATCAGCGGTTCGGCTTCGCTCTGGCCGCCGCGGATCTCAACGACGACAACTTCGCCGACCTCGTCGTCGGTGCGCCCGGAGAAGAGGTGAACGGCTACAGGGGCGCCGGCCGGATCTACATCTACGCCGGTTCGCCGAGCGGTCTCCAACCCTGGGTCAGCTACGTCCAGCAGGACCTGGATGGGGTTTCGCTCGAGTTCGATCTCTTCGGAAGCTCGCTTGTGACGGGGAACTTCAACAACGACACGCACGAAGACATCGCCATCGGCAGCCCATCCAGGGGGGTGCGGGAAGGAACGGTGTTCATCGTCTACGGAGCTGCGACCGGACCTTTCGGCGGAAGCGACCTCTTCACGGCCGAAAAGCTCGGCGCCTCCATCGATATCGAGGACCACTTCGGCCTCTCGCTGGCGGCCGGAAACGTCATCGGAAACACGCGCGGGGACCTGGTGGTCGGGGCTCCCTACCGCGAGGCCTTCGGCCTGGACGGGGCGGGGGTATGCTACGTGATCCCCGGGACGGACGACGGTCTCACGGAAGTCGGTGCCGTTGCCTTCACGGCCAAGATCGCCGACGACGTCTCCTGGGCCGCCAATTTCGGCTACTCCCTCGCCACCGTGAAGTCCGGCGTGTACGACCAGGTCGCCGTCGGCGAGCCCGGACGCATCATCGGCTCGTTGTCGTCCGCGGGCCGAGTCCTCGTCGTGACGGGAAGCGAGGAGGGACCCGACGAGAACACGACCGTCGTGCTGGTCCAGGACATGTTCGGTGTGTCCGCGGAGGAGCAGGACGAGTTCGGAACCAATCTCGCTGCCGGCTACTTCGAGGAAGACAGCTTCATGGATCTGGCCATCGGGACCCCCAAGAAGGATTTCGGCGGCGTGGGCAACGCGGGGATGGCCCACATCATCCTCGGGGGAACGAGCGGCCTGGGCTCATCCGGGTACTACATCTACGGGCAGAATTCCATCGGCGAGGCTCCCGAGGTCGGGGACCATCTCGGCTCGGCCGTCGCCTTCGGCGCATTCGACGCGACCGGCCAGGGAACGCTCGTGATCGGAGCGTCCGGTGAGAACGGCGAGAGGGGGCTCGTGCACGTCGTGGCTCCTTGGCGTCAGTTCTACTGGCAGGGACACAAGACGGCGTTCGTCACGGACTGCCAGAACCAGATCATCTTCTCCCAGAAGCCGTTCGATCAGATCTTGATCGCGAGCACGACGAAGATCATGACGATTCTCATTGCATGCGAGCGAACCCAGCTGCCGCCGGACCACGCCGACTACGTTTCACTGGGTGCCGTCTATACCGTTCCCGGATGGATCCCCAGCAACGTAGGAGGGTCCTCCGCGGACCTCATACAGGGAGAGCAGCTCACCCTCGAGAGCCTCATGTACCTGGCTCTTCTCATCTCCGCCAACGACGCCGCCCACGCTATCGCTGATCTCCTGCACGGCAGCAACGGGCCCGAGGAGTCCATTCCGGCCTTCGTCAACGAGATGAACGCCCGCGCGCAGGAACTGGGGATGCTCGATACGCACTTCAACAACCCGAACGGCTTCGAGCAGGAAGCCGTGGGCCCCGATCTCGGCGACCACTACTCCACCGCCTACGACATGGCTCTCCTCAGCCGCGCCGCCATGGCCAACGAGCGTTTCCGTGCGTTCTCCAATACGGACGAGAAAACGGTGCTACGCCTCCAGTATGGAGAGGCGGTCCTCTACAACTTCCAGAGCTTCCAAAATTGGATCCTCAACAACATGTGGGGACTCAACGGCTCCGGCATCAAAGGGGGGTGGACCCCGGCGGCCGACGAAACGTGGTGCGTTTCGGCCGAAGGCACTCTTGGACGTGCCATCGCCACGACATTTGGAACCGACAAGACATGGACCCCCGAGGCGGATGCCGGGCGGCTCCTCACACTCGGCATCGCCGACTGCGCCACCTGGCAGCCGATCGATGACTGGTCCCTGGACTATCTCCGGGTCGTGGATGACATCACGGCGCGGTCCGACGAGAAGAACATCTTCTCCATGAATCCGACCACGCCTTACGACATGCAGATCGATCTCTTCCATGCCACTGCAGACGTAGCCGAAACGGATGCCCTCATGCATGTCCGCCGAACGTGCGAAGTGGGTCTGGATCCGGCCGAGGTCGTTCCCTTCGGGGTCGCTCCCTTCGAAGCGCATGATGACATCGTGATCACCAATCTCGGCGAAACCGCCGGTGGCCTCCTGGTTCAGACGCCCAACCATGAAGAGTTCTACTACATCTTACCCGGTGAGAGCATCACCATCCCGGCAAGCGAGGGAGACGGATCGGACTTCCAGTGGACAATTCGGGCGGGTGAAGACATCCAGGGTGAAATGCACCTCGCCATCGAGGAGGACTACCTCTACGACGTGGTCGTCCCGGCAATCCCGTCCCCGGATCCGATCTTCAGCTCGATCATCCAGCGTGGGGAGGAAACGTCCTACGACCTCGTCGCTCTGGAGATCGACTGGCGCCAGGACGGCAACGACTACGTCATGGCCGTACACGAACCGGGAGTTACGGTCGACGCTCCCGAGCCGCCTCGCGAGACGTCCCTCGGTAAGAGCATCCTGCAGCTGTACCCTCCATCTCCGAACCCCTCGTCATCGGGAACGGACATCCGCTTCGCATTGCTGCAACGAGCCTCGGTGGGTATTTCGATCTTCGATGCATCCGGCCGTCGTGTCCGGCATTACCCTGCGACGGAGAGATCGGCTGGAATGTGGACACTTACGTGGGATGGCGAGTCTGACGGTGGGACCAGCACCGCGCCGGGAATCTACTTCTATCAGGTGCAGGCGAACGGGTCACCGCCCAGACACGGGAAGCTCATCAGGATCCGATGATAACCTTCGCCGCCCCCTCGGTGATCCGCGCCTACGTCTGCTCGACGCAAATCCGTCGGGTTGTCGTTCCGCCGATGCTCATCCGGAGCACCAGACGTTCCGGGAGGCTCGTTGGCGTCGGGAACAGTACGCCGCGGTTGTCAACGGCGTCCAGGAGCCGTAGCGATCGCGCAGTGTCGGCGCGACGGCGGTCGGGACCCCTGGCGTACCTGCAGTGGGTGAAGGCCTGTCGGAACCTCGGAAGATCCAGCGTCAGATCCGTCACTCAGTACGACGGATGATCGCACTACCGTACGGCCGGACGTCTTATGAGCAACGGACCAGACGTCGATCCCGACCGGCGAGTAGAACGCGACCACGGCAGCCGGTTCATCTCCGACGTCAACCAGGACGCCCTCCGCTTCCTGGACCTTGCGTCGGCGCGATTCTCGAGGCCGGTCAGCGTCGCGTACGGCTCAGTCGCGATAGCCGCTCTTGATGGCTCCCCACGACCTTGACTCGGTCGACGTCGCCGCGGGCGGAGAGACGAGCGCCGAGTAGTGCCAGCCGATCCAGTCCTCGCCGGTGGTGATCGTATTCGTGTTCGCCCCGGCGACCGCCGTCACGGGCAGCTCGAAGAACGAGCAAGCGGGACCCTGGTTGGAGTTGAAGAGGTCGGAGTCCTCTCCTCCGGCGATCACCGTACCGTTGAACGCGATCGACTCCTCCCCGGCGCTGCTACGGGGCTGGTCCGCCTCGACGAAGACGAAGAGGGTCGCCCCCCCCGGTTCGATGCCCGCGAAGGAGGTCATGGAGGGGCTCTCGCGTAGAGATTCGGCGCCGAAGTTGACATCGACGCGGGCGGCCGGGGCATTGGTGTCGCGATAGATGACGGCGAGGAGATAGCCGAAGGATCCGGTTCCCCCCTGATCCGGAACCGCCGAGAATTCGTAAGTGCCGTTGCCGGGCACATCGGCGGTGACGTCGACGAGGTAGCCGGCGAGATCGAACACTCCCTCGTCGTCGTCGGGATCCACCACGTCGGCGACCTCGGTCCCGTAGCTCTGGCCATCGAACACGAATTGCATGGAATTCGTCGCGGATCCGGCGCTGTCCCAGAGTCCGGTGATGAAAAGGGCCCGCTCCACCGTGGCTCCTCCCGGCACGGTGTTCAGCGTGAACGTCCCTTCGGTATCGAATTGTTCGGGCTCGATTGCGTGAACGATTCCACCATTGCCTGTGAACGTGTACACAT
>WJJW01000016.1 GCA_014729455.1 Candidatus Eiseniibacteriota bacterium | reverse complement strand
CGCCGGGGGCGTTCCTGCGGGTGGTGCCCCTCCGGGCGGGACGGCTCCGCCGCCGGGGGGCGGAGGCGGAGGCGACTCGGCGCCGAGTACCGCCGGCGGCTTGCGCGGTCCGGCACCCAGGCGCGAGAGGACGACCGCCCCGAACCCCGTGGTGAGGAAGAAGAACCAGGCGGCCTTGACGATGGCGTTCAGCGCCCCGGAGATCCCCGCGCCGATGCCGGGCGTCATGGCGACCAGACGCGAGAAGAGCTGGATCACGAAGAGGGCGAGCAGGCCGATTCCGAAGGCGAGGATCCAGTCGCTCCGCTCCCGGCTGGGACGCTTGAGGATCAGCTCCCCCAGGATCCCCAGGATCGCCGCTCCCCCGGCGATGTAGGCGAGGACGACGACGAAGAAGCCGGGGACCGCGATCAGGATCCCGATGCAGGTGATGATCAGCAGGAGCAGGACCACGATCACCCCGAGCCCCGCGCCGAACCCGGTGACCAGACACAGCCAGAAGTTGCTCCGGACCCTCTCCTGGATCATGGTGAAGCGCGTGCTGAAGGCGAGGTAGAGGATCAGCGCGATCAGGAAGAAGCCGGCGTAGCGGATCAGATCCCACCAGATGTGGAGAAGCGTCGACTCCGGTCCCTCGTGGGTGAAGTCGCCGAAGGTGAAGGTGCCGGGGAAGCCGAACGGCATGAACCCGACGCTGACGTTCTCTCCGCGGACCGTCGCGTCCTCGTCCACCTGGATCCGGCCGCCGACGCTGACCGCGTCGCCCCCGACGTAGCCCTCGTCGCGGACCCGGACTCCCCCGCCGACCGAGACGACGTCGCCGGTCACGTAACCGTATACCGTGATCACGCCCCCGATCGCCACGACGTCGCCGGATACCTTCTCGTCCGCCTCGACGACGATGCTCTCGCCCATCCGGACGATGTCCTCGCGCGTCCCACGCCAGCGTTTCTCCGCGGGAGGCGCGGACGCCTCGGGAAGCGTGTCGCCCCCCTCTCCTTCGGGCTCCGCCGCCTCCTCGATGTCGACCTGCGCGAAGGCGACGCGGACCGAGGAGTCCGGACCGGCTCCGAGACCGAGGGCGAGGGCGACGAGCACCGCCAGCAAGGGAAGAAGGATCGCTGAGATCTTCCGACTAGTGCTTCCGGACATGGCCGAACTCCTCTCGTTGGGTCTGGACGAACAGCAGACGGAGTCCCATCAGCGTCGCCAGGCTGAGGATGAACGAAGACCACGAGTACTGCTCGACGAGCACGGGCGCCGCCTCCCCGAGGAACCGGAGCACCGGCGCGATCTTCTGCAACCAGCCCGCGGCGATCTCGAGAAGGACCGTCAACTCGAGCAGATGCTGCAGGGTGCGATCGAGACCCCCCACCAGCCAGCGGGTCCCGTCGGTGAACAGCCCGCCGGCCGCCCGGCCGGCGAAGAGCAGGGCCGGACGGTAGAGGACCGCGATCAAGAGGCCGACCAACCCACCGGCCAGCGCCGCGCCGAGCGGACGGTCGAGCAGCGGCTCGAGGCGGCGGCGGATCCGGTCCCGCAGCTTCTCGGGCATGAGGCGGGCGAGGACCGCGTCGGGGATCCCCGGCGGCACGGACGGCTGAGGGAGGTCGCGCAACTCCTCGAACAGGGCGCGGTAGCCGACGACCTCCTCCGCGCAGGCGGGGCAGCGCTGCAGGTGGCGCTCGTGCGCGCGGCGCTCCTCGGCGGAGAGGACGTCCAGGGCGTAGTCCTGGTTCCGGTCCGCGTCACAGCGGTTCACGATTCGTCCTCCCCTTCGCCGGCGGGGCCGGGTCGGTCGGCTTCCCACAGTTCGCGCAGGCGGCGATGCGCCCGGTGGAGACGCGCCTTGACGGTCCCCAGGGGGATGTCGAGCGCTTCGGCGATCTCCTCGTAGGCGAGCTGCTCGTAGTGGCGCAGGTGGATGACGGTCCGGTAACCGGGGGGCAGCCGGTCCACGAGCGCGGCGAGGCGGTCGGAGAGACGGCTGGCATCGGAGACCCGGTCCGGGGTCGGGCGCTCATCGACCAGGATCGGCGCGTGGAGGCCGGATTCATCGTCGGCATCGACGTCGATCGAGATCGTCCGCATCCGCGCGCGGCGGTAGTGGTCCACGGCCAGGTTCGAGGCGATCCGGAAGATCCAGTTCCGGAACGGGCGATTCGGATCGAAGCGGTCGAGAGCGCGGATCGCACGGACGAAGGCTTCCTGGGTGAGATCGCGGGCATCCTCCTCGTTGCCGACCGCCTTGTAGACGAGGGAATAGACCGGCCGTTGGTAGCGTTCGACGAGCTGGCGAATCGCATCTTGGTCCCCCTGGCGACAGCGGCGGATCAGGGCCGACTCTTCGTTGCGCGGCTCCGTCACCGCCGGGTTCTCCGGACGCCTCTCTCTACGCAGACCCGGCGGTTGGGGTTACCGGATTGGTATGCATCTTCTATTTCCTCTCGCCGCATGGGGTTAGAAACCAACCGGACGCTATCCCGGCACGCCGGCGGCGTCAAGGGCAGCTTGACCGGGATCGGAGGGGCGGGGTAGGTTCGGGCCGCTCGCGGGCGGGGTCCCGGAGGAGAAGGAGGAACGATGACCACGATCGAGCAGATCCAGGCACGGGAGATCCTCGATTCGCGCGGCTTCCCGACGGTGGAGGTGGAAGTCCAGCTCGAGGGAGGAGCCCGGGGCCGGGCTGCGGTGCCCTCCGGCGCCTCGACCGGGGAGCACGAGGCGCTCGAGCTGCGCGACAAGGAGAAGGGGCGCTACGGGGGCAAGGGGGTCCGCAAGGCGATCGAGAACATCCAGGGAAGAATCGCTCCCGAGATCCTCGGCCTCGACGGGGTCGACCAGACGATGGT
>WJJW01000121.1 GCA_014729455.1 Candidatus Eiseniibacteriota bacterium | reverse complement strand
CCTCGATCCACATGAACGCGAACGAGGTGATCGCCGGCCGCGCCTGCGAGATCCTCGGCGTCGCGCGTGATCGGACCGACCGGATCCACCCGAACGACCACGTCAATCTGGGGCAGTCGACGAACGACGTCGTTCCGACGGCGATCCGGCTGGGGGGATCCGTCCTCGGCGCGCGGCTCGCCGCGGAGACGGAGACGCTCGCCGCTTCGTTCGCCGAGCGGGCCCGGGCCTTCGACCGGGTCGTCAAGAGCGGGCGGACCCACCTCCAGGACGCGGTCCCGATCCGTCTGGGACAGGAGCTGGGCGGATACTCCCTCTGTCTCGAACGTCGCGCGGAGCGGATCGGGCGGGCGGTGATCGAGGTGCGCGAGCTGGGAATCGGCGGCAGCGCGGCCGGTACGGGCCTGAACACGCATCCGGACTATGCGAAGACGGTCGTGGCGGAGCTATCCACGCTCTACGGAATCACGCTGCGACCGGCGGAAGACCGCTTCGAGGCGATGCAGTCCCACGCGCCGATCGTGGACCTGATCGGCGCCGCCCGCGCCCTCGCCATCGAGTTGATCCGGATCACGAACGACCTGCGCCTGCTCGCCTCCGGGCCTCGGACCGGTCTCGCCGAGATCCGGCTGCCGGCGGTGCAGCCGGGATCCTCGATCATGCCGGGAAAGGTCAACCCGGTGATCGCCGAATCGACCGCGATGGCATGCTATCAGGTGATCGGGTGCGAGGCGACGGTGGCCGCCGCCGCACAGGCGGGGCAGCTCGAGCTGAACGTGATGATGCCGGTGATCGCAGACAACCTCCTTTCGGGCCTCGACCTTCTCGCCAACGCCGTCGCCAACCTCCGGGACCGCTGCGTCGCGGGGATCGAAGTGGACGAGGAGCGCTGCCGGGCCTACGCGGAGAGCAGCGTCGCGATCGCGACGATCCTCAACCCGGTCGTCGGTTACGAGACGGGCGCCGAGGTCGTCAACACCGCCCTCGCCGAGGGCAAGTCGATCCGTCGCGTCCTCGAGGAGAAAAGGATCCTGCCTCCGGAACGGATCGAGGAGATCTTCGACCTGCGCCGCTGGACCGAGCCGGGTCTCCTGGGGGAGTGAGGAGGGCGCCTCACGCGACGACGATCCGAGGGATCTCCGGAGGGATGCGGACCAGGATCTCGTAGTTCAGCATCCGGGTCAGGTCGCCGAACGAGCTGACCGAGATGGTTCGCCGCTTCTGCTTGCCGATCAGAACGACCTCGTCGCCGTGCTCGACGCCGGGCACCTCGGTGACGTCGATCATCATCATGTTCATGTTGACCAGCCCGATCACGGGCGCGCGCCGGCCGCGGACCAGCACGTAGCCGAGGTTGCTCAGGCTGCGGGAGAATCCGTGGTAGTAGCCGACCGGGACCGCGGCGACCCGCTGGCGCCGGGTCGCCTGGTAGCTGGTCCCGTAGCCGACGAACTCGCCGGGGGAGATCTGCTTGATCGACATGATCAGGCTCCTCCACCGCATCACCCGGCGCAGCGGCTCGGGGGCGCCCTGGCGCCGGTCGAGCCCGTGATCGAGCAGGAAGCGCATCCGTGTCTCCTGCGTCGGCCAGAATCCGTACTGGACGATCCCGAACCGGACGAGGTCCATGACCGTTTCCGGGTAGGTCAGCGCGGCGGCGGAGCAGGCGGTGTGTCGGAGTCGAACGGGGATCCCGACCCGCTCGAGGCTGCGGCACATCTCGTCGAACCGCTCGATCTGCTGGCGGACACGGACGTAGTTGCCGATGCTCTCCGCCCCGGCGAAGTGCGTGCAGACGCCCTGCACGTTGATCGTCTCGGACTCTCTCGAGAGGATCTCGATCGTCTCTTCCAGCGTCGGACCGGCGAGACCGGTCCGGTTCAGGCCGGTCTCCAGCTCCAGATGGACGCGGGCCGGCCGCCCGACCCGTCGCGCCGCCTCCGCCGCTGCCCGGAGGCGCTCGCAGTCGAAGACGTAGAAGGAGAGATCGTGGGACAGCGCCCAGGGCAGGTCCTCGTCGGCGATGAACCCGGCGATCATGATCTCGCTCCCTTTCCGGATCGCCGACAGCGCCCGGCTCGCTTCGACCGCGCTGAAGACCGTGAAGTGGCGGACCCCGCAGCGCTCCGCCATCGGTACGAACGCCTCGATCCCGTGCCCGTAGGCGTTGCCCTTGATCACCGACGAGAAGGTCGGGGCGCGGCCGATCGTGGAGCGGAGGAAACGGACGTTGCGCCGGTACGCCGACTCGCTCAGCTCGATTGCGGACGACGCGTGGACCGGCTCGGAGAGCTCGAGCGTCACGCTCCTTCTCCTCCTCCGCTGAACCCGCGGATGATCTCGGCGAGAAGATCCCGCGCCGGGAGGATCATCGCGTCCGGGAAGTCGTAGTCGGGGTGATGGAGCGCGGGCCGATCGGTACCGACCCCGAACCCGAAGAGCGCCCCGGGGAGCTTCGCCGTGAAGTGCCCGAAGTCCTCCGACCAGGGGAACGGGTGCGCCGGATCGCTCCGCTCGTATCCGAGGGCCGACGCGGCGGCGCGGATCCGGCGGGTCCAGTCCGCGTCGTTCCGGGTCGGCGGGAACTCCTCGACCCAGGTGAGCCGGTGCTGCAGCTCGTACGCGCCGGCGATGGCGGCGAGGATCCGCTCGGTCCGTTCGCGCATCCGCTGCAGCACCGCTTCCGAGCCGGAGCGGAGCGTCGCCAGCACCTGCCCTTCGCCCGGAGAGGTGCCGAAGGCTCGCTCGCCCACTCGCGCGTGGATCACCGTCGCCTTCGCCGACTCCTCGATCGGCGCGTCGAACTGCGGCAGGGCGCTGATCGCTTCGATCGCCTGGGCGATGGCGAGGGCGGGGCTGCGGCCGGCCGCCGGCTCCGCCGCGTGGGAAGTGGCGCCGGTGAGCTCGCAGATGACCCCGATCGATCCGTAGGCGAACACGTCGTCGCGCACGACGACCGTCCGTTCCGGATATCCGGGAAGGTTGTGCAGGGCGAGCACGAAGTCGGGACGTAGCGCGCTGAACTTCGGATCGGCGAGCACCCGGTCGGCTCCCTCGCCCGTCTCTTCGGAAGGCTGGAACAGCAGGAGGATCGATCCCTTGGCCACCGGATCCTCGCGGAGCAAGGACGCCAGACCCGCCACGATCGTCATGTGGCCGTCGTGGCCGCACTTGTGGGCGACGCCGGGGGTCCGGGACGCATGCGCGATCCGGATCGTCTCGTCGATCGGAAGCGCGTCGAGGTCGGCGCGGATCATCAATCGCGGACCCGGTTCGGCGCCTTCGAATAGCGCGGCCACGCCGTGGCCGCCGATCCCGGTCTCCAGACGATCCGGCCGATGCGTGCGGAGAAACTCCGCGATGCGCTCCGCGGTCTTCTCCTCCGAGCCGGATCGCTCCGCCAGGCGGTGGAGCTCGCGCCGGAGCGCGGTCAGTTCTGATTCGGACCCCGTCATGCGGCCCGGGCGCTCCTTAGCGGTTCTCCGTCGCCTCGAGGATCTCGCGGAGCCGCGCGAGACGCTCCGGACGCTCGCGGACGAACCGCTCGATCCCCGTAAGCAGCCAGTCGGGGGAGAGATGCGCCTCCTCGATCACCTCGTCGACGTTTCCTCCGGTCCTCCAGCGATTGTCGAAGTCGCTGGTCATCGCGTACTCGTTCGCGACCGGGTGGAGCATCCAGTCGAACATCAGCCGCCGGCTCCGATTGCTGATGAAGGTCGCGTCCAGCCGGTCCTCGGCGGGGAGGATCCGGTCGCGGTACTGGCGGTCTTGCCAGCCGAAGAGCTGGGGACTGATCGCCGCGACCAGCTTGACGTTCAGGCCGCTCTTGTCCAGCTCGGGGAGGATCTTGACGACGTTCGCCGTCGTGCTCGTCCCCTGGACCAGGATGCATCCCATCGGCGGGCGCTTCGGGTCGTAATCGCGGATCAGGTACGCGCCGCGGGAGGCCTCGTAGTGGTGGGCGCAGCCGATCGCCGCGCGGTCCGGGATCTCGATGCCCGGTCGGGTCAGGTGCAGCGCGACGATCGGGGCGGGGGAGGCGAGGCCGGCGGCGATCACGACCGGCACCTCGTTGTACTCCCACGGATGGACGTCGCAGACGTGCCCGTCGGGAAAGAGCTGCGTGACGCCGGGTGCGTAGACCCCGAAATGGGTCCGGCTATCGTCGGCCGTCTCCGGACCGGAGTGGCCGGCCACCCAGAGGACCTTCCCGACCTTCAACGGGCAATCCTGGGCGAGCTGGCTGAACAGCCGCATCGGACCGTACTTCAGATACGAGAAGCTGCCGTAGGTGGAGCAGGCGGCGTAGAACCCCTCGAACTCCTTTTCCGGCTTCTCGGAGAGGTTGACGGTCGCGATCCCGACGGTGATCCCGGAGTTCGTGAACTCGGTGATCTCCTGGGGCAGGAGCGCTCCCTCGGGGTTCTCGGTTCGGTGGTACTTGCCCCAGCCCTCCCGCTCCTCGAAGCCGTCCGCGAATCCGGCGATGTTCGTCGACGCCGCCAGGTCGGCCGACATCGCCAGGAAGAGCGGTCGGCCGTACTTCTCGCGGCTGTAGCTGTTGACCCAGGACCCCCACTTCGCGAGCGCGGCGCGGTTGGGGCGCTTCTCGCCCGGCTCCGCCCAGATCGACGGGGGGTAGCCGCGGAAGTCGGTGATCGTCTCGTCCCGGACCGGGCTCTTTCGTCCGTCGAGCCGGAACCCTTCGATCTTTTCCGGTACGGAATCCCCGATCCGGACCAGGGTATCGGCGAGGTAGTCGACGAGATCCTGGTCGCGATGCAGGACCTCGACGACCTTGCGGAAGTTCGTCTCGACCTGCGCGCGGAAGGCGCCCGCATCCTCCGGCGGCGGCTCGCCGAAGCCGGCGAAGTCGACGCCGTACTTCTCGGCGAAGAGCCGCTTCGTCTCCCAGTAGAGCTCGCTGTTCGCCTTGTGCGGGGCTCCGTGGCTCTTGTAGTCGTACTTCAGGTAGCCGCGACCCTTGCGCGTCTTGAACCAGAAGACCGTCGGGACCCCGCCGGAGTCCCCGTGGACGGCCTCCACGAGCAGCGGATGCACGTGCGGGATCTCGCTGCCGTTCTCCGTTCCGAGCACACGCCAGCCATACGAGGAGAACCAGTCTTCCGGGGTTCCCGGAACGACGCTCGAGGCGGGATGGTCATCGATCCCGAAGTCGTTCCAGTCGACCAGGTAGACCAGATTGTCGAGCCCGAGGCCCCAGGCGCTGTTCTTCGTCTCGTGTCCGGCGCCGGCGGTGAGGCCGCCTTCGCCTTCCATGGCGAAGACACGGACCTCGCCCGCCCCCGCGCGCTTGAGCGCGACCGCTTCTCCGGCCGCCGGGGGGCTGCCGTGGCCGGATGGTCCGGTGTTGAACTTGAAGAAGAGGGTGTTCCCCTCCATCTCGGCGTGTCCGGCCAGACCGCCGCGGCGCCGGAAGTTCAGCAGGTGCTCCCAGTAGAGCGCCCGGTGCTTCTCGTCGCGGATCGCGTAGCGGGGATCGCCGGTCTGCCGGTGCTTGACGCGCAGCGCCTCGTTCAAGACCGGCAGAGTCGCATAGACCAGCGGCGCTGTGTGGCCGGCGACCAGGACGAACCGGTCGGCGAAGCGACGCTCCGGACGCCGCGCATCCCACCGCATCACGTCGCCGAGGAGCATCGAGACGAAGGTGTGCACCTTCGAACGCGATCCTCCGGGGTGACCGCTCTGCCGGTAGTTGAGCATCATGTCGATGAATTGATCGATCAGATCGACCACCTTCTCCCAGCGGTCGTAGTTCTGTTCCTCGCGGCGGCGTATCTCTTCGACCCGGCTCATCCGTATCGGCTCCTTCGACTAGGGGCTGGGGGTTTGAT
>WJJW01000015.1 GCA_014729455.1 Candidatus Eiseniibacteriota bacterium | reverse complement strand
CGGTCCAGCCGACGACCAGGAGGAGCGCGGCGATCGCACCGGCCGTCGATCCCGCCCCGCCCGCGACGCGCGCGAGCACCAGTTGCCCGAACTCGAACAACCAGACCGCGACCGGCAGGACCACCCACAGCGGCCCGACGACCGGCACGACGAGATCCCGGAAAGGCTCCGCGGGGCGGGCTCCGGGCTCCTCCACCGCCGCCCCTACTCGGCCGTGTCCGGCCCGGCCAGGTGCTCCCAGAGAAGCTCCGCGACGACCCGCATCCCGAGCGGGATCGCCCGCTCGTCGGGGTCGAAGCTCGCCCGATGCAGCGCCATCTCGCGGTCCGGCCGCCCTACCCCGAGACGGAACAGGAATCCCGGCACGACCGTGGCGAAGCGCGCGAAATCCTCGCCTCCCATCGCCGGATCGTACGCGACGACGTTCTCCTCCCCGAGGACCCGTCGCAGGACCGGCAGGCTCCGCGTGACGACTTCCGGATCGTTGTAGAGCGACGGCGTGCCGTACGAGGTTCGCGTCTCCGGCTCGGGCGCGCCGGCCGACGCCGCGATCCCGGTCACCAGCCGCGGAATCGCCCCGTGGATCTGATCTCGCACCGCCGGATCGAGCGTGCGGATCGTGCCGGTCAAGACCACCTCGTCGGGAATCACGTTGCTCTTGGTCCCTCCGTGGATCGAGCCGACCGAGACCACCGCCTGCTTCGCGGTGTCGATCTCGCGGCTGACCAGCGTCTGGAGCGCCAGGACCGTCCGGGCGGCGAGAACCACCGGATCGACGGTCTCGTGCGGGTAGGCGCCGTGTCCGCCGACCCCCGCGATCCGCAGCCGGAACGTATCGACGTTCCCCGTCGCGTAGCCGGGACAGTAGCCGATTCGCCCGACAGGCAGCGAGGGATGCACGTGCGTCGCGAAGATCGCCGCGGGCTCCCGCCCCTCCTCGAACACCCCCGCCTCGAGGAGCATCCGCGCGCCGGCCCCGATCTCCTCGGCCGGCTCGAGCAGAAAGAGGACCGAGCCGGGGAGCCGCTCGCGCACCTCCGAGAGGACCGCGGCGACCCCGAGCAGGATCGCCATGTGGAAGTCGTGCCCGCAGGCGTGCATCACGCCGACCGCGCGGCCGTCGAGGGTGTCGGTCCGCACGCAGGCGAACGGCAGGCCGGTCTCCTCACGGATCGGAAGCGCGTCCATGTCGGAGCGGTAGGCGACCGTCGGCCCGGGCCGCCCGCCGGCCAACCGCGCGACGATCCCGGTTCCCCAGTCGCCGGGCACGATCTCGATCCCCGGGATCGCGGCGAGCCGTTCGCGCACGATCCGCTGCGTCTCGTGCTCGCGCAGCGACAGCTCGGCGCGGGCGTGCAGCGTCCGCCGGATCCGGATCGCCTCCTCGGCGTGCGCGTCCGCCAGGCTCTCGAAGTCGGGACTCCCGCCGCCTGCCGGAGCGGCGACGGCGAGCGCGAGAACCAGGAGGCCGGCGGGAAGCGTTCGGATCGTGCCCTCCCTAGGTCAGGAGCCTGCGTTCCTTCGCCGCGGCGGTCAGCTCGTCACGGAACTTCGGGTGGGCGATGCCGATCAGCGCCTCGGCCCGCTCGCGCAGGTTGCGCCCGAACAGGTGGGCCGCGCCGTACTCGGTGACCACGTAGTGCACGTCGGCCCGCGTCGTGACGACGCCCGCTCCCTGCTTCAGGAACGGGGCGATCCGCGACATCTCTCCCCGCTTCGCCGTCGACGACAGGGCGATGATCGGCCTTCCCCCCTTCGATTTCGCCGCGCCACGGATGAAGTCGACCTGGCCGCCGAAGCCGGAGTAGATCATCGGCCCGATCGAGTCCGAGCAGATCTGGCCGGTCAGGTCGACCTCGATCGCCGAGTTGATCCCCACCATGTTGTCGTTCTGGGCGACGATCACCGGATCGTTGACGTATTCGGTCGGATGCGACTCGAACAACGGGTTGTTGTGCAGGTACTCGTAGAGGCGGTGGCTCCCGAAGGCGAACGTCAGGATCGCCTTGCCGGTGTGGATCGACTTCCGCCGGCCCGAGATGATCCCCTTCTCGATCGCTTCCATGACGCCGTCGGAGACCATCTCGGTATGGATCCCGAGGTCCTTCTTTCCCGCGATCTCCTTCAAGACCGCGTCCGGAACCCCGCCGATTCCGAGCTGGAGCGTCGCCCCGTCGGGGATCAGCGGCGCGATGTGCCGCGCGATCTGCTGCTCGACGTCGGTGATCTCCCGCCGCGGCAGCTCCGGCAGAGGGGCGGAATGCTCGACGATGTGGGTCATCTGCGAGACGTGGATGAACGAATCGCCGAGGACGCGGGGCATGTTCTCGTTGACCTGGGCGATCACCATGCTCGCGCAGTCGGCCGCCGCCTTCGTGGCGAGGACCTCGACCCCGAAGCTGCAGAAGCCGTGCTCGTCGGGCGGCGAGGTATGGATGATCGCGACGTCGAGCGGGATGATCTCCTCGCGGAACAGCCGCGGGATCTGATGCAGGAAGACCGGCACGTAGTCGGCGCGCCCGTCGTTGATCGCCGCCCGGTCGGCCGGTCCGACGAAGAGGCTGTTGTGCCGGAAATGTCCCTGGAACTCCGGACGGGCGATCGGGTCCTGCCCGATCAGGAGGACGTGGTTGAGCTGGACGTTCTCCAGCTCGTCCTTCCGGTTGGTCAGCGCCTCGATGAGTGGAAAAGGGGTCGCCGCGTTGCCGCTGTAATAGATCCGATGACCGCTCTGGACCGCCTTGACGGCCTCTTCGGCGGTCGTCAACTTCTCCTTGTAGCTCTGGTGCCAGGACATCTCAACTCTTCCCCTCCCCACCCAGCAAAGATGCAAGCGGACGGTGCTCCAGACCGAAGAGCGCGGCGATCGTCTCGTCCGTCACGCTCCCCTTGTACATCCCAACCCCTTCGGCGAGAGCCGGCAGGTTCCGCACGGCCTGCTCGACCCCGTGTCGCGCGATCCCTTCCAGATAGATGCTCGCCGCGTGCGTCAGCGCCTTGCTCGCCGTCCGCGGGATGTCCGCGGTCATGTTCGGCACGCAGTAGTGGACGACGTCGGCGAAGACGAAGACCGGGTGGTCGATCGTCGTCGGCCGGCTGGTCTCCACGCAGCCGCCCTGATCGATCGAGAGGTCGAGGATCACGCTTCCCGCGCGCATCGAGGCGACCATCTCCTTCGTCACCAGGTACGGAGCGTGCGCGACGTCGTGGACCAGGACCGCCCCGATCACCACGTCGGAGAACTGCACGAACCGCGCGACGTTGGCCCGGTCGGCGACGGCGGTCACGATCCGGCCGCCGTACTCCTGATTCAGCCTGCGGAGCTTCTCGACGTCCCGGTCCAGGACGATCACGTGGGCGCCGCTGCCGACGGCGGTCTCGGCCGCCATCGTGCCGACCGTTCCCGCGCCGAGGATCAGGACCGTGGCGGGGGGGATTCCGGGGCAGGCGCCGAGGAGGATCCCGCGACCCCCCTGCTCACGCTGGAGCAGGTTGGCGGCGATGTGGATCGCCATCTGGCCGGCCAGCTCGCTCATCGAGGTCAGGACCGGACGGTGTCCCTTGTCCTCCTCGATGATCTCGTAGCCGATCGCGGTCAGGCGGCGCTGGTTCATCTCGGCGACCAGCCCCTTCGGCTGGACGGCGAGGTGCCAGAACGCCATGAGGATCTGCCCCTCGTTCGTCAGGGCGATCTCCTCCATGGTCGGGGCGCTCACGCCGGCGACGACCTCGCACCGGCGGTAGATCTCCTCCCGCCGGAACGCGACCTCGGCACCGGCGTCGCGGTAGGCGGCATCGGGGAAGCGCGCCGTCTCCCCCGCGCCGGTCTCCACGAACACCCGGTGGCCCATCTCCACCAAGACACGAACGCCGCGCGGGGTCAGTCCCACGCGGTGTTCCGTTCGGTGCCGTTCCAAAGGGACCCCGAAGTCCATGACCCGATCCTCCTTCCCATCAACATCCCCGAGCCTCGCGCCCCTGACCCCGGGCAGTATAGAAGATCGGTGGAACCGATACCAGAATCCACGAAAGAAGGTCTGATCCGTGGGCCGCGGGCGCCCGTGCGTTGGTGCTATCTTCAGGGGACTCGCCGGAAATGGACGAAACCGAGGAGGAGCACGATGACCGACAAGGGCAGGTACGGATTTTCGGTCCGGATCCGCGCTCCCTACGAGAAGGCGCGCGAGCGGACGATCGACGCGCTGAAGCAGGAGGGGTTCGGCGTTCTGACCGAGATCGACGTGAAGTCGACGCTGAAGCAGAAGCTGGACGCCGAGTTCCGCAAGTACGCGATCCTCGGCGCCTGCAATCCGCCGCTCGCCCACCGGGCTCTGTCCGAGGAGCCGCACATCGGGCTCCTGCTGCCCTGCAACTTCATCGTCTATGAGAACGACGACGGCACCTCCACGGTGGCCGGGATCGACCCGGAGGTCCAGCTCGGGGTCGTCGGCCGGCCCGAGCTCGCCGGCCTGGCCCAAGAGGTCCGGGGCCGGGTCGACGCGATCCTCCGTTCGCTGGAGGATCCGGAAGGTTCGGGGAGCCGGTAGGAGCGCGCCTTGTACCTGGCGATCGAGACCTCCTGCGACGACACCTGCGCGGCGGTCCTCTCGGAGACCGGCGAGCCGCTGGCGAGCGTCGTCTCCAGCCAGCTCGTCCACGGCGCGTACGAGGGGGTCGTTCCGGAGATCGCCAGCCGGGAGCACCTGCGGCTCGGGCCGACCGCGGTCCGGATCGCCCTCGAGCGGGCCGGGATCGGTCTCGAAGCGATCCGCGGGATCGCGGTGACCCGGGGACCCGGTCTGATCGGCTGCCTGCTCGTCGGTCTGAACCTCGCGAAGGG
>WJJW01000120.1 GCA_014729455.1 Candidatus Eiseniibacteriota bacterium | reverse complement strand
TGTGGAAGCCGCTGCTGGAATCGAGGCGGAAGAGGAAGATGTCGTACCCGCCCGCGCTCGGGAGCGCGCCGCCTCCGAAGCCGACGCTTCCGCGGTAGTGGCCCGTGACGCAGACCGCTCCGCCGCTTCCGACCCCGACGCCTGCGCCGATCTGGTCTTCGGCGTCGCCGTAGCTCCGCGTCCAGAGGGGGACGCCGTTCTCGTTGAACTTCGCGACGAAGAGATCCCAGCCTCCCGCGCTGGTGTGATTCCCGAGGCCGAAGTCGACCGATCCCATGAACGAGCCGGCGATGACCGGCTGGCCGAGGCTGTTGACGGCGAGCGTGACGGCGATCTGGTGATCGGCGTCGCCGAATCGACGGCTCCAGATGTGGTTGCCGTTCGCGTCGAGCTTGGCGAGGTAGATGTCGCGCGTTCCGGCGCTGATCAACGGTCCGCCGCCGAAGTCGATCGAGCCGCGAAACCAGCCGGTGATGAAGAGGTTTCCCTCGTCGTCGACGACCACGCTTCCCGCGCTGTCCTCCGCGTCGTCCCCGAACGAGCGGCTCCAGAGATGGGGGAGCGGCTGGGCGCCGGCGACCGGCGGAGTCGGGAGAGCGGTGACGATCAGGAGGGCGACGAGGTAGAGGAGTCCGGTGCCGGTTTTCATGGGGTCTCCTTTTCGGCCCGCGTGGAGCAGGGTTGGCGGATCAGGGCGGGATCATCATACGGGAACGAGGTGAAGAGGAGGAGGGGGAGGCGGTGGGAATCAGCCGGCTCGGGCTCCGAGCACCACCACCATGGAACGCTGGGGCTAACCTTCAGCGCGCCAGTCGATTCGCTGCATCCAGCGCGGCCACCTTGTAGCACTCGGCGAGGGTCGGGTAGTTGAAGACCGTCTCCAGGAAGTAGTCGAGCCCGCCCCCCATCGCGAGCACGGCCTGGCCGACGTGGATCAGCTCGGTCGCGCCGGTTCCGATCGCGTGCACGCCGAGCAGGCGTCGATCCTCACGGTGGAAGAGCATCTTGAGCATCCCGCTGTCGCCCTGGAGGATCTGGCCCCGCGCGATCTCCCGATACCGGGCCATTCCCACCTCGTACGGGATCGACCGCTCGGTCAGGCTCCCCTCCGGCTCGCCGACCATCGAGACCTCCGGGATCGCATAGATCCCGACCGGAAAGTGCTCCTTCATCGGCTGGATCGGATAGTCGAACGCGTGGCACGCCGCGATCCGGCCCTGCTCGCTCGAGGTCGCCGCGAGGCTCGGAAAGCCGATGACGTCTCCCGCCGCGAAGATGTGCGGGACCTTGGTCCGATAGATCTCGTTCACGTCCAGCCGGCCCCGTTCGTTCGGCTCCAGGCCGGCCGCCTCGACGTCGAGGCCGTCGGTCGCGCCGATCCGTCCGACCGAGTAGAGGACGAGATCCGAGACGACCCGTTTCCCCGAGGCGAGCGTCAGCACGGCCCGGTGCCGGTCTTCGTCCTCGATCGCGATCGACTCGACCCTTTCACCCAGACGGAAGAAGACGTTGGCATCCCGCATCTGGTGGATCAGCTCGTCGACGATCTCCGCATCCAGGAACTCGAGCGGCCTCCGGCGCTGGTCGATCAGCGTCACCTCGGTGCCGAGGGCACCGAACATCGACGCGTACTCCATCCCCACCACGCCGGCGCCGACCACCGCCATCCGCCTCGGGATCTCTGCGATCCGGATGATCTCCTCGCTGGTGAACACGGTCCGGCCGTTTCCCCCGACCTCCGGGATCGGCGCCGGCCGGGTCCCGACGGCGATGACGATCTTCTCGGCCCGAAGCCGCACGGGACCGGTCTCCGATTCGACGTGGATCGTGTGGGGATCCTCGAAGCGCGCGGTTCCGCGGAGCAGCCGGACGCCGTTGCGCCGGAGCTGGCGTTCGACGATCTCCGCCTCCCGTTCGATCACCTGCGTCACCCGCGCCAGCAGTTCGGACGCGGTCGGGACGGGGGGCAGGCCGCGGCTGCCGTGGAACCGCCCGAAGCCCAGATGGAAGCCGGTGAACGACAGCACCGCTTCGCGGAACGTCTTGCTCGGGATCGTGCCGGTGTCGATGCAGACTCCGCCGACGATCCGGCTCTTCTCGACGACCGCGGCGCGCTTGCCGAGCTTCGCCGCCTGGACGGCGGCGCGCTGGCCCGCCGGGCCGCTGCCGATGCAGACGAGATCGTACTGCTCTTCGCGTCGATCCATGGTTGAACTCTGGCGGATTCCGGGCGCCGATTCCACCCCCGGCGAGGGGCGGGTCGCCCCTACTTATCCGACCGGATCACCCGCGCGCCGATCCCGAGTCCGCTGACCAGCAGCGCCGCGGCGAGCGCCAGGACGAACGACGCCGCCTTCAGATCCACGAAGTCCTGCAACGCCGCCACGTTCTTCCACAGGATCGTGCTGGCCATGCCGACCACCATCCCGGCGACCACCCCGCCGCGCGTGAGCCCTCTCCACCAGATCGCCAGCAGGATCACCGGCCCGAACGACGAGCCGAGCCCCGACCAGGCGTAGGCGACCATGTCGTAGATCAGATCCTCGTTGGCGAAGGCGAGCCACAGCGCGACCGCGGCGATCGCGGCCGCCGCGATCCGTCCGAGCAGGACGAGCCGTCCCGGATCCGCGGGGGGGCGCCCATGGCGATGGATCTTGACGTAGAGATCCTCCACCAGGCTGGAGCTGGCGACCATGAGCTGGCTGTCGGCGGTCGACATCATCGCCGCGACCGCTCCGGAGATCATGATCCCGGCGATCCAGGCCGGCACGAGCGCCTTCGCCAGAAGCGGCATCACCTGGTCCGGATCGGCGACGTCGGGGCCGAGGACTCCGACCGCGGTCAGACCGATGAACATCGCCCCCCAGTAGGCGATCAGCACCCAGCTCATCGCGATCAGGCTGCCGAACCGGATGTCCTTCAGGCGCCGGAACGCCATGTAGCGGGTCAGCAGATGCGGCTGGCCGAAGTACCCGAACCCCCACGAAAGCCCGCCGATCATCACCCCGAAGACGAACGCCCGCCCGGTCTTGCCGGCGTTCATCGCCAAAAAGTCCTCTCCGCGCACGGCGAGGGAGGAGACGAAGCCCCCCTCGCCGGCGAGATGCATCAGGCCGAGCACCGGCAGGACGACGGCGACGACCGCCATCAGCAGCCCCTGGAACAGGTCGGTCCAGGCGACGGCGAGGAACCCGCCCAGCACCGTGTAGACCACTACGATCGCGGCTCCGAGGAGCATGCCGTGCCCGGGGTCGAGCCCGAAGGTCGCATGCAGGATCTTCCCGGCGCCGACGAGCTGCGCGCCCACGTAGATCGTGTAGAAGAAGAGGATGATCCCCGTCGCCAGCACCCGGACCGCCCGCGCCGATCCCGGGAAGCGGGACTCGAGGAAGTCGGGGATCGTCAGGGCGCCGGTCTCCTCCGACATCCGGCGCAGGCCGTAGGCGACCAGGGCCCAGGAGAAGAAGATCCCGAAGCCGATGCCGATGACCGACCAGAACTCCATGAACCCGACCGCGTAGGCGGCCCCCGGCAGGCCGAGCAGGAACCAGGCGCTCTCCCCGCTCGCCCGCTCGCTGATCGCCGCCACCCACGGGCCGAGGCGGCGGCCGCCGAGCACGAAGTCGTCGAGCGAGCGCATGTACCGGACCGTCACGATCCCGACGACGATCATCAGCAGCAGGTAGAGGCCGAAGCCGAGAAAGAGGGACCACTCCGGCGCGCCGGTCACGACCGGTCCCTCCGGCGGCTGAAGATGAAGAAGTTGAGCAGGGTCAGGGCCAGCAACAGCAACCACGAGCCGAAGACCACGGCGAGGGTCGATCCGGGCATCTCGCACCTCCTCGGGGGGATCCTGGCAGAGCCCGCCCGGCCGTGGAAACCCCCTGCGAGCACAGCCCCGGCTGGAGATGCGGGTCACCGCGGACGATGAATAGGAGCGACGGGACCGCGAGCGGAGACACCCGAGGGGGACCGACTTGGCCGGAATCGACGCCATCTTCCGCATGGTCAAGGAGCAAGGCGCCTCCGACCTGCACATCTCGACCGGGGCCGCTCCCGTGCTCCGGCTGCATGGGGAATTGTACCCCGTCGAGTATCCCGAGCTGTCCGCCGACCAGGCCCGCCGTCTGCTTCTCGAGATGATGACCGAGGAACAGCGGGAGCAGTTCGAAGAGGACCGGGACATCGATTTCGCCTACGAGCTGCCCGGCGAGCTGCGGGTTCGCTGCAACATCTTCGAACAGATCCACGGCATCGCCGGCGCCTTCCGTCTGCTTCCGAGCAAGATCTTCACGCTCGAGGAGCTGGGCCTTCCGCCGCAGATCGAGAACTTCGCGAAGCTCCGCAAGGGGCTCGTCGTCGTGACCGGCCCGCCCGGCAGCGGCAAGTCGAGCACGCTGGCGGCGCTGATCCACTACATCAATCAGAACCAGCGCAAGCACATCATCACGATCGAGGACCCGGTGGAGTTCGTCCACCGCAACGTCCGCTGCCTGATCAACCAGCGCGAGGTGGGACGGAGCGCGCGGACGTTCGCCTCGGCGCTGCGCGCCGCGCTGCGCGAGGATCCCGACATCCTGCTCGTCGGGGAGATGCGAGACCTGGAGACGATGCAGCTCGCGATCACGGCGGCCGAGACCGGCCAGCTCGTCTTCGGGACGCTGCACACCGCCAGCGCCGCGCAGACGATCGATCGGATCATCGACGCGTTCACCGAGGAGAAGCAGGCGCAGATCCGCGTCATGCTGAGCGAGTCGCTGCGCGGGGTGGTGGCGCAGCGGCTGCTCCGGCGCGCCGACGAGAACGGTCGGATCGCGGCGGTGGAGATCCTGGTCTCGAACGTGGCGATCTCGTCGTTGATCCGCGAGCGCAAGACCTTCCAGATCCCGAGCCAGATCCAGACCGGCCGCAAGGAGGGGATGCAGCTTCTCGACACGCACCTGATGCAGCTGGTGAAGGCGGGCGTGATCCGACCCGAGGAGGCGTTCCTCAACGCGGTCGCGAAGGAATCGTTCCGCCCGCTGATGGAAGAGAAGGATCGGAGGGCGGCGTGACGAACGGTTCCGGCTCCACGGCGGCGATGACCGGATCGCTCGATGCGATCCCGCTGTTCGACCTCTGCCAGTTCCTCCTCCTCAACAGGCGGACCGGGACCTTGACGGTGCGCCGGGATCCACAAACCGTGCGGATCTACTTCGAGGACGGGATGATCCTCGACATCACCGACGAGGCGCTCCGCAGCGGCGAGAAGGTGCTCCTCGGCGCGGTCCAGTGGCGGGAGGGGACCTTCAGCTTCGATCCGACCCCGACCGGCGTGCAGCGCAAGATCCAGGATTCGACCGAGGCGATCCTGCTCGAGGCGGCCCGCACGATCGACGAGTACCGCGCCCGCACCGGAGACGAGGAAGAGGGGCCGTCGCAGGAGACGATCTTCCGCGAGCGGCAATCCTTCGCCGGGGAGCTGGCCGAGGTGTTCCGGGCGGCGATCGAGCCGGCGGGGCGCTCGGGCGGCTCGACCGATCCGATCCAGGCGCTGCTCGAGGATCTCCAGCGCAGCGGCGGCACGTTGCTGCTGCGCGGCCGGATGGCCGTCATGCGGACCGGCCGGACGGTGCGGCCGTACTCGCTCGGCTTCGGCGCCGCGGAGCTGCTGCAGCGGCTCCACCTGCCGATCCCCGGCCCGACGGAGGTGCTGAACCACCGGTTCGAGAAGCCGCCCGGCTGGTTCCACCTGCGCAGCCGCGTCTACGGCGGGGAGATCCAGATCTTCCTGGCCACCCTGCTTTCCGAGCTGCCGCGCCCGCAGCAGATCGGGCTCGATCCCGGGCTGTTCGAACCGCTGCTGGAACGCGAAGGCGGCCTGATCCTCTGGACCGGGCTGCCGCACGGATACCGCTCCACCTCGCTCTCGTGCTGGCTCGGACACTCCAACGGCTCCGCGCGCGGCCTCACCCTCTGGCTGGAGGAGATCCCGCGCGTCGCGTGGGAGGTGGCCTCGTGGATCTCCCGGCACGTCGGCGAGCCGCACGGTTTGCCGGGACCGGACGGTCTGCTCGAATGGGACCCGGAGATCCTCGTGATCGATCCCGCGCGGGTCGGCGCGTCGGCGCGCCTGGCGGTCGAGATGGCCGAGGCGGGAATCACGACGATCGCGGTCGGGACCGGGATCGGGCTCAGCGAGAGTCTGGAGCGGTTCGTCGTCGCCCTGAAGAGTTCCGGCATGGAGGAGGCGCCGCGCCGCTTCGGGCGCGCGCTCAGCGCGTGGATCGGGGTTCTGCCGCTGCATGATCGCGAGGAGGAGGCGCCGCTGGTCGCCACGCAGGTGGTCCATCCCGACGTCGAGCTGGTCTCGGCGCTCTCCCGCGGGGCGTCGCCGGCCGATCTGCGCCGCTGGGAGCAGAACTGCCGGCCGGTCCGCTCCTACACCGAGGAGATCGAGAGGCTGAAGCGGGAGGGAGTCGTCGATCCCGCGCTCTACGAACGGCTTCGGAGGGATCTCCCCGATCTCGACTGGAAGGCCGCCGCCTGAGGCGGCCGGGCCCC
>WJJW01000119.1 GCA_014729455.1 Candidatus Eiseniibacteriota bacterium | reverse complement strand
CTCGATCCGGAGGAAGTACACACCGGCCGGACAGGCGCGGCCGTCGGCCGACCTGCCGTCCCAGACGGGAACCGCTCCCTGCAGCGGTCCGCTCGCGGTCGCGCGCGCAACGACCCGACCTGCCGGGTCGACCACGGTGATCCTCGCGTCCTCTCCCGCCGGGAGATCGAGGTCGAGCCGCATCTCTCCCAACGCCGGGTTCGGCTGCACGCGACCGATCCGCACCGCGGCGGGACCGGTCTCCTCCTCTTCCTCCTCCGGATCGTCCAGTACCGGCACGGGGATCGTATCCTCGATGTAGCGGAGCCGGTCGCCCCCGTACACGACGGCGACGATGCCGGCCGGATCGCTGGCCATCCGGGCCGGGCCCGGCTCGTCCGGCGCGATCAGGAACGGCACCTCGTCCAGTACGCTCCCGTTCGCGCCAATCCGCGCTCCGTAGATCCCGTTCGCCGGACCATCGAGCACGCCCCAAGACGCCAGATACTGATTGTTGTCCCACACGCCGCGGACGTTGCCTTCATCGTCGGGGATTCCGCTGACGCGGAACGGCGTGGGGTCGATCGGCAGCCCATCCGTGCCGAACCGCATCGCGTAGACATCATGTCCGGTCTCCCCCTCCGATCGCCCCGTGAAGAGACAGAGGATCTGGTTCGGACCGGGGACGAGGTACGGAGTACCCATCTCCTCGAACTGCCCGACCAGGACGCTCCCCTCGATCCCCTCCTCCGGGTCATCCGGATCGAGGGTTGTGTGCATCAGGACCGTCGCGTCCCGCCTCTCCAGCCAGATCATCAGGGCACGAGAGCCGAGAGAGGCGACCGTTGGCGAAACCGCCGACGCGTCGGCCACGACGTTCCATCGATGGAGCCGGGCGCCGTCGCCATCGACGAGCTCGGCTCGGGTGTAGACCGTCTCCCCGCCGTGCTGGCTCATACTGTAGGCGACGAACAGGCGGTCCTCGCTCGCCGCAACGTCGAGCTCGCGGACGTAGAAGACCGGCTCCTCCCCTTCGTAGGCGTGATCGACGTCGACCCGGATGCTCCTCAGGAGCGTCCCCTCCGGGTCCACGCGATCGACGTAGACAGCCGTCCGATCGTACGAGACGGGATCCCACCACGAGGAGTGGTGGTGCGCGTAGCCGTAGGAAAGCAGCGCATCCTCTCCCCAAGCCCGCATCCGGAGCCGATCGATCCCGTCCGAGTCGCACTCCCCGCCGTACGTGCAACCGTCCGGATCGGACGGCGAGTCGTAGCGGGCCGGCGGGACGAGCGGCGCCCCCTCATACCCAAGCACGAACGAGTGGATGAAGTAGTCCCGAACGCTCTCGTGCATGAGGGCGAGATAGCTCCCTCCGGCATAGTGGACACCGCTCGGGCCCCGCAGCGATTGATGGCTGATCAGCGTCGGCTCCGGATCGGGATCCCCTTCCGTCGGGACCCAGGCGGCGTAGACCTGCCGGAACTCCTCGTCGGACCAGAGGAACCTCTCCTTCGCGACCGGCAGGTCCGGCAACGTACACCACCCCAGGACGAATCCACCATCCGTCACCGCGCCCCCGAGGTTTCTGCGATCGCAGTCGGGATACTCGGGGCGTACGTAGGCCTGATCCTCGGCGATCAGCTCTCCGTCGATGTACTCCCCGTCTTCCGAGATCCGGGCGGCGTGGATCTCGTCGCCCCACTCGAATCGCCACGCCGCCAGACCGACCGTCCCGTTCGAGACGACCACGATCTCCATGGGATAGTTGTTCAACGCGAGATCGATGAGCCCGGGTGGAAGAAGCTCCCCCTCATCGTCCAGCAGGGCGCCAGCGACGCCGCCGGATTCCGCGCTCCAGACAGCCAGCCAGTTCTCCCCGTGCCGGCAGACCGACCAGACGGCGGCGCTCGGTTGGGGGATCTGCGTCACCGCCACGCTGTCTCCGGCGGGACGGCCCTCATCGTCGAGGGGCACCGCCCAGAGGGTTTGCCCCGAATCCGCCCAGAGCAAGAGCCCGCCACGCTCGTCCTGGCCGACGGCGAGATGGTCTGCGGCCGATCCGGTTGCGACCTGGATCGGCTCCTCGTCCACGACCTCGAGATCCCTCGTGACCCGGGTCAAGAGAACCTCGTTGTCATCCCGGCTTCCCTGCAGCCAGGCGACGACATGGTGCGAACCGGTCCATCCAACCGTCGGACAGAAGAACCCCTCGGAGTCGGACTCCGACACGAGGACGGCGGCGCCGGGGATGCCGGGATCCGCCGAGTCGACCGCTCGGACCCACAGGCTGCGGTGCTCCCGCCCATCGTCGAACGGGTCGGAGAGGTGCGCCAGCTTCCAGCCCTCCCCGTCGTACGGCGACAGGTCGAACGGTCCGACATCGATGGAGCGCGGAACAAGATCCATCCCGTTGGCGTCGATCTCTCGCCCGTCGAGATGCCGGCGGTAGCCGACGATCCGGTCGGATTCGAGGTCCCGATGCGCGAACAGGAGAACCGAATCGGCCCTCCGGATCGCGGACCTCTCCCCCATCTCGAGATCGGACGGGTATCGATACCCATGATCGAGCACGTACTGGTCCGAGATCGGCGGCGGGGACGGATCGCCGCAAACCGGCGATGCTTGCATCGAGAGCAAAGCCACCGCGAAACAAGCCCCGACGATTGCCTGGATGTGCTGCTTCCGCATCGTCTCCTCCTGTGGCTACCGATAATCCGCCCGGACCCGGCCCCAGGTCTTCTCCTGCGCCGCGATCGGCGGACACTCGACCCCCTCGCAGTCGGGATGCTCCGGGAACCAGACCCCGCCTTGCACCGCGCAGTCCGCCTCGCTCAGGACGAAACACTTCCCGGCGATACAGCAGGCCGCCAGGACGGGCAGAACGGGGCATTCGGCCTCGCCGGGTTCGTAAAGGCGAAGCGTGCCGAACCGATCGATCCGGTCGAGCCAGGGCGGATCCTCATCGCTGAGGTAGGCCGCGTAGCCCGTTCGCAGCCCCGCGGGCAAACGAATCGACGGAAAGATCCATGCTTGGAATCGGATGCTGCCTAGATCAGAGGTGCAGCGAGTCGAAGGCGCGTCCATCGAGGGCTGGACGGCCGTGAGGCGGATCCCCGGAGTCGCGCGGGGGACGGGCGCGTACATGAACACCTCCCTTGCCGACGGGAGACCTGCGCGTTCGGCACCGATATTATACACGCATCCAGACGCGAGG
>WJJW01000118.1 GCA_014729455.1 Candidatus Eiseniibacteriota bacterium | reverse complement strand
GCCTTCCGAGGACGACACGAAGTCGACGCCGACCGGGATTCCCGCTCCTTGCGGGACGGTCTGGCGCACCCAGGACTGCCCCCCGTCGGTCGTGCGGTGGATCTGCGGCTCGATCGAGGAGTCGCGCCCGACGATCCAGCCGTTCAGCGGATCGGCGAAGCAGATGTCCTCGTTCGAATGGCACGTGCTTCCGAAGCTCTGGTTCTGCCAGCTCGTTCCCCCGTCGGTCGTCTTCAGAACGAGATAGGAGGATCCGTCGCCCCATCCCCCCGTGATCCAGCCCTGCTGCGCATCGAGGAAGAACACCTTGCTCAGCTTCCGATTCGTCCCGCTGGTCTGCGGCGTCCAGGTCGCGCCGCCGTCGGTCGTCGCGAAGATCCTGCCCTGCTCTCCCACGACCCAACCTCGGCTCGTCGAGACGAAGGCGACGCCGTTCAGGGCGGCCGACGTCTCGTAGGCGAAATCGAGGCGCTCCCAGTCGGCCCCGCCGTCCGTGGTCCGAACGATACTGCTCAGGACCTCGCCCCCGTACGACGTGGTGCCCACCGCCCAGCCGTGGTCACCGTCGGGCAGCATGCAGAGATCGTTCATGAAGACCGTCGGTTCCCCCATGACCTCGTCCCAGGTCTCGGCAAGTGGTGCGGTCGGCGCGGTGAGCGAGAAAGCGATGAGAGCGAGCAGGATGGCGAAACGGTGGACGTGCGGCACGGGGGACCTCCTTCGGTTGCGGCACAAGCAATCTACCAGAACGGACCGTGGAGAGGCGGCACGCGCCTCAACCCGCACCTCAGCCCGGTCACCACTCGGAGATCCGTCGCCGCACGGCGGCCTTGAGCTGCGCGCGGGGGAGCAGACCGCGGGCGACGGTCTCCCCTCCGAGCACGAGGGACGGGCCGGCCTCCTCCTCGGCGGCGGGAACGAACCGGACGACCGGTCTCAGCTCGAAGTCCCCGAACACGGAGACAAGCAGCTCCACGAAGCGGTCTCGATCCGAACCATCCGCCCCGCCGATCTCGACCTCCACCTCCGAGTAGAATTCGCGGAAGTCCCTCCCGCGATGCCGCAGAACCTCGCGCCACAGCGCGGTCCGGTAGGCGTCACGCTGCGCGTCCGGAACGTAGTTCTCCCTCGACAGCGCCTCGAGCAGGAAGTCGACGGTCTTCTCGCGATCCTCCAAACCGGCGGCGTCGGCGGCGCGCAGGGCGTCGCGCAGGCCGATGACCCCGACCTGGTGCAGGCCGATCAGGATCATGCAGACGTTCACCGGCTTCCCGCATTTCACGCCGACGATTCTACCATCCACCGGCCGCGTCGGACAGGCTACGGTGAGAGGTCGCCGACGGACTCCATGGAAAGGAGGGTTCCCGTGACCCTGCGACGAGCCGAGCTGCGAGAGATCCCGATCGCCCTGTCGGTCCTCTTCCTGATGCTCGCCGGCTGCTCCAGGACCACGCAGGGCGGCGGAACGGACCTCGAAGCGATCCGCCTTCCCGACGGCTTCCGGATCGGACCCTTCGCCGCGCTGCCCGGCGCGCGGTCGATGGCCCTCGCTCCGGATGGCACGGTCTTCGTCGGGACCCGAGACGTCGGCAGCGTCTACGCCGTCCGAGACGCCGACGAAGACGGCCGCGCGGAGCGGTCCTGGACGATCGCCGAGGGCCTGCGCAGCCCGAACGGCGTCGCGTTCCGGGACGGATCCCTCTTCGTGGCCGAGATCGGCCGGATCCTCCGCTACGACGACATCCTCGCGCACCTCGACGACCCCCCCGAGCCGACCGTCGTGACCGACGTCTACCCCGAGGATCCGCACCACGGCTGGAAATTCATCGCCTTCGGGCCGGACGGCCTCCTCTACGTGCCCGTCGGCGCGCCCTGCAACGTCTGCGACCCGGAGAACCCGATCTACGCCTCGATCACCCGGATCGATCCCGCCGCGCCCGAGCCGGAGATCTTCGCCGAGGGGGTCCGCAACACGGTCGGATTCGATTGGGATCCCGAGACCGGCGCGCTCTGGTTCACCGACAACGGACGCGACTGGCTCGGCGACGACCGTCCGCCCGACGAGCTGAACCGCGCGCCGACGAGCGGTCTGCACTTCGGGTATCCGTACTGCCACGGAGACTCGATCTCCGATCCCGAGCTCGGAAGGGATCGCGACTGCGCGGACTACGTCGCACCGGTCCAGGAGCTCGGGCCGCACGTGGCCGCCCTCGGAATGCGGTTCTACACGGGAACCACGTTCCCTTCCGCCTACCAGAACCAGATCTTCATCGCCGAGCACGGCTCCTGGAATCGCAGCGAGAAGATCGGCTACCGCGTCATGCTCGTCCGCCTCGACGAGAACCGCGAGCCGATCTCCTACGAGCCGTTCGCCGAGGGCTGGTTGCAGGGGGAGCAGGCTTGGGGACGTCCGGTCGACGTGCAGGTCATGCCGGACGGAGCGCTCCTGGTCTCCGACGACCGGGCGGGCCGGATCTACCGGATTTCCTACGGAGACTGAGCGGCGACGGTCGGGTCGACCCTCTCGCCTTCCCGATTCCAGGCCGATCCGGGACCGTCCGGCGCCCCGCCGACGTAATCGACGAACCGCCGAAGCTCCCCGGTGTCGAACCACTCCGTCCAGATCCCGTGGCGGACGGCGTCGCCGTTCTCACCGGGCCGGGTCTGGCAGATCGTCCGCGGCCGACCCGACGGATGCCGCGTGACCTCGAATCCCGGGACCGTGACCTCCTCCGGTCGATCGAGCTTCGCCCGGAGCCGGCGGATCCTCTGCTCGATCCTCGCATCGTTCGGTTTCAGACTCCGGGCCTTGAGGAGGCTGGCCAGCGCCATTTCCGGACGGTCCCGCCGCGCCTGGATGGTCGCGAGCTGCTGGTGGTAGACGTCGTTGTCCTCCCAGATCAGACCGGCGAGGTAGAAGTGCGCCGCGGCGGCCTCGAGGTCGCCCCGGCCCGCCTGGAGCATGCCGAGCTGCGAATGGACGACCGGGCTCCCCGGATTCGCCCGCAACGAGCGGAGGAAGTAGCCCAGCGCCTCCTCTTCCCTCCCCTCCTTCGCCGCGTGCCGGGCCACGATCATCAGGATGGTCGGATCCTCCGCCCCCGACTCCAGGGCCTTGCGCGCGAGCGTTCGCGATTCCTCCTCCTTGCCGGCCCAGTCGAGGGTGAGGGCGAGGTTCGCGAGGGCGAGCGCGTGCGTCTCCGGGGAGATCCCGCCATGGATCCGTGCCGCGATCCGATCGAAGACCCGCCGGTCCAGATCCCGTTCGGGCCGAAGCTCGCCCGCGGCGACCAGCTCCTCCAGGATCGCTTCGGCGAGCAGGCCGTGACCGTGGATCGTCGGGTGCACGTGGTCGAGGAACAGCTCGTCGCCCGGGATCGCATGGCCGCGCTCTTGCGCGGTCACCGATGCGACGAGATCGGGGAAGTCGACGAGCGGCACCTCCTTCTCGCGCGCCACCTCGCGGACGATCTCCTGCATCGCGTCGAAGGCGCGGAGCGGACAGACGTCCTCCGCGCGGGCGCGGCGCAGGGAGGAGTCGGCCTCCTCGTAGCGGTCCAGCGCGAAGAGCGCCATCCCGCGCCGGTAGTGCAGATCGGCGTGGCGCGGGTCGAGCGCGAGCGCCTGGTCGAGCAGGACCAGCGCCTCCTTTGGATCGTCGGCCTGCAATCGTTCGCGCGCGGCGGCGAGAAGCGCCTCGGATCGCGCCCGCTCCTCCTCGTTCAGCCCGGCGGTGTGCTGGCTCTTGAACGGCGTACAGTCCCGGAGCTTCGAGGCGGGAACGACGAGCAGCGCCTCCGCCCCGGCGCCACGCGCCATCTCGACGATCCGTTCGAGGCTGAAGCGATAATGCGCGAGGATCTTCCGGCGCTGGGCGTCGTCACGCTCATAGATCGAAGGGCCCGCCGAGCGATCGAGCTTCGCCTGCACCTCCCGGGGAAGCAGCGATTCCGGGTCGCGCGGCGTCTCGGGAGACGGACGAAGACGCTCGGCGATCCGGCGGGAGGCGGCCCAGATCCGGGTCCTCGAGAGAGCCAGGAACAGCTCCTTGTAGGCGGCCGGCGTGCGGCGGATCTCCCCGTAGGTCCGTTCCTCGAGGAACTCGTTGTGCCCCGTGTAGACGACGAAGAGGTCGGGCTCATAGCGGACCAGCTCGTTCATCAGCTCGCCGATGCGGTAGCTGGCGTAGCTGATCCCACCCGCGTTGACGACTTCGTAGCGCCGATCCGGGTCGACGGCCGGCAAGAGCGCACGGAGCCAGCCCGCGAAGGAGGTCGCGTCGGCATACGGACGCCCGTAGGTCGTCGATCCCCCGAGGCAGAAGATCCGGTAGGCATCCGCCGGCTTGCTCTTCGGAAAGCGCTGGACGTTGAAGAGGTTCTGCTTGTTGGCGGCGGTCGCCATCGTGGGGCCGCCCGGCCGCCCGGTCTCCTCCACGAAGAGCGGAACGCGGGAGACGAAGCCGACGAAGGGATCCTCCCGCTCGATCTGCGGGCGGACCCCGAACAGCGCCAGCGCTCCCTCGAGCAGGAGCAGCAGGAGAACGGCCGGGACGATCGGGAAGACGACCCGCTTCCAGAGGGCGAGCTTGCGGCGCGGGCGGCTCACTTGCCGATCAGGACCTTCCCGACCGAGACGGCTCCGCCGGAGGCGACCCGGTAGAAGTAGGCGCCGCCCGGGACCCGCTCCCCGCGATCGTCGGTGCCGTCCCAGGAGAGCGCCAGGGATCCCGCCTCCGCCTCGCGATCGGCGATCCGGCGCACGCGCCGACCCCCGACGTCGTACAGGTCGATCGTCACCCGGCCCGCGCGGGCCACCGAGAGCTGGAAGACGGCCGTCGCGGTGATCGGGTTCGGCGCCACGGTGACGCGGATCCGCTCCGGCGCCGCGGCGGCGGCGTCCTCGATCCCCGTGACGATCTGATCGAGGTCATAGGTGAACATCGACCGCCCGTGGGTGCCGGCGACGAGCTTGCGGGTCCCGTTGTGCAGGTGAAGATCGTGGACCGCGCTGTTCGGGAGACCGCTGCCCAGCGGCATCCAGCTCGCTCCGAGATCCGGGCTCCAGAACACGCCTGCGTCGGAAGCGACGAAGATCCGGCTGGTCTCCTCCGGGTCGACGAGGACGTCGTTCAACGGGATCCCGGGGAGGTTCGAGGAGATGTCCTGCCAGTCCGCCCCGCCGTTCGTGGTCCGGAAGACGTGCGGGAGGGACTCGTCGATCCGGTAGCCGGAGAGGGTGACGTAGGCGATCGTCGGATCGGTCGGATCGAAACCGACGCGGGTCACCCAGCGCTCCGGAAGCCCGGCGGAGACCGACGTCCAGCTCGCCCCTCCGTCGTCGGAGATCCAGACGTTCCCGTCGTCCGTCCCCGCGATCAAGGCGTCGGGGTCATTCGGGGCGACGTCGATCGTCGTCACCGTGGCGTAGGCGAGGTTGCCGCCCGGATCGCCGTCGGTGAGATCGTCGCTGATCGCGTTCCACGAGTCCGCACCGTTCGTCGAGCGGAAGAGGCGGTACGTCCCGTAGTAGAGGGTGTTCGGATCCTGGGGATCCATGACGACCGGGGTCGACCAGTTCCGCCGGTCGTTCGACGGGATCCCGCTGGTCTTCGGCCAGTCCCAGCTCGCCCCGCCGTTGGTCGACTTGCCGAGGCCGCCGTACTGGTACTCCGCGTAGATGACGTTCGAGTCGGTCGGATCGACCAGGGTGTAGAAGCCGTCGCCGTAGTAGATCACGTCCCAGTCGTCGATCCCGCCGTCCCACGTGCGGTTGGTGCTGTTGTCCTGCGTGCCGCCGTAGAGGCGCCAGGGCCGCTGCTCGTCGACGGTGATCGCGTAGAACTGCGTGAACGGCTGGTTGCCGGTCTTCGACCAGGTCGATCCGCCGTTCGTGCTGCGGTAGAACCCGCCGTCGTTGCCGGCGTACATCCGGTCCGGGTCGTTCGGATCGATCCAGAGGGCGTGGTGGTCGACATGCATCGCGTTGCCGAAGCTCGACCAGCTCGACCCTCCGTTGGTGGACCGGTACATCGGAACACCGAGGACGTACACGCGATCCGGATCGGTCGGATCGACGCGGATCTGTCCGAAGTACCAGCCGAAGGAGGAGACGACGTCGTCGATCGCTCCGTCGTTCAGGCGCGTCCAGTCGTCCCCGCCGTTGGTCGACCTGTACGCCCCGAGGAAATAGCCGGGGTGGTCGCAGTAGAAGCAGTAGATGGTGTTCGGATCGGACGCGGCGATCGCCAGGCCGATCCGCCCGACGTCCGGGCCGGGACCGGGCAGGCCGTTGGCGGGACCGAGCAGGCTCCAGGTGTCGCCCCCGTCGGTCGACTTGTAGATCCCGCTTCCGAATCCGCCCGCCTGGCGGTGGCTCGGCCGCCGGATCCGTTCCCAGGCCGCGGCGAAGACGACGTCCGGGTCCTGCGGATCGACCGCGACGTCGACGACGCCGGTCGAGTCGTTGACGAACAGGACCTGTTCCCAGAGCGTGCCCCCGTCGAGGCTTCGGTAGAGCCCCCGTTCCGGATTGGTGCTGTAGAGACGCCCCATCGCGGCGACGAAGAGCCGGTCCCCGTCGGTCGGGTCGATGGCGATCTTGCCGATCTTGGCGGTCGCTTCGAGGCCGACGTTCTCCCAGGTCGTTCCGCCGTCGGTCGTCCGCCAGACGCCGTCCCCGGCGTAGGTGTCGCCGGCCGCGTTCGCCTCTCCCGTGCCGGCGTAGACGACGCTGGGATCATCCGGCGAGACGGCCAGCGCGCCGATCGAGAGGCTCGGCCGGTCGTCGAAGCGCGGCACCCAGGAGAATCCGGCGTCGGTCGACTTCCAGACGCCTCCGTCGGCGGCCCCGAGGTAGATCGTGGTCGGCTGGCCGGTCGGAACGGCGAGGGCGGTCACCCGTCCGCCGACGTTGTCCGGTCCCGCCGCCTCCCACTCCCCCACCATCCGGACTCCGTCCTGGTGGAGCGTCTGGAAGGTCCGCGCCTCCTCGAAAGCGCGCCGGCGCGCCGGCTCCGGAATGTCGGTGTATGGATAGGCGCGCTGGCGGAAGAACCAGGAGTCCGGTCGTTCGAGCTGGATCTCGTTCGGGTTCCAGGATTTCCAGGGACGAGCCTCTTCCCGTTCCGGGACGATCGACAGGACGATCCCCAGAAGAGCGGCGGCGGCGAGCAGGAGCAGCGGAAGACGGTGCGAACGCATCGGTGACCTCTCTCGGCGGGCGGATTCTCGTTGGACGAAGCGGCGATCCGCGGGTTTCGGCTCGGCCCGGGCGGGAGCGGCCCACCCGGGGGGGAACATCCACCGATTTTAGCATTCCGGAGAGGGTTCGTCCTCCCGGCAGAGCCCGCACTCGTAGGGGGTCCCCTCCTCGTCGCGCGGGAAGGGATCGGCGGGGCGCTCCGGCGGCGCCAGATCGAGGCGGTCCACCAGGGAGATCCAGGCCGCCTCCAGCAGACGGGACGTGTCGGCGAACGGCGTTCCCTCGGCGGTGAGGGCCAGCCGCGCGCAGAACGGCCCGATCCAGTCGCCGAGATGGTCCCGAGAAAAGGAGGAGAGCGCCCGAGCGGTGACGGCGGCGTTGTCGGTCTCCTCGGCGGCGATCGCGCGCGCCAGCAAGGCGAGCAGCACCGCGACGAACTCGATCTCGATCAGCAGATGATCCGGCTTCTCCCCGGTGTCCGTCTTGGGCCGGTGCCCGAACGCCGTGTAGAAACCGATCAGATCGGCCAGGATCGCTCCCTTGTCCCGGCGGATGTAGGCCGTCTCGTTGATCGGGCAAACGGGGTCCGCTTCGAAGAGCCGCGTCCGCTCCGCCGCCCGGATCTCGGGAAGGAGAAGCGCGAACCGATCCCGGAGCGCCTTCAGGCTCTTGCCCGGCCAGCTCTCGGCGATCCCGGTCCGTCGGGCCAGCTCGTCCAGTTCCTCGACCGTCGCCGGCCGCGGCGCAGCCGGCCCTTCCGGCCGAAGCCCTTCGACCGCCCAGAGAAGCAGGTCGGCGTGCGCGAGCAGATCGGTCGGAACGACGTCGGTCTTCATTGCTGCACCTCGAACTCGAGCCAGTCCGACCAGTGCTTCCGGCCGCCGACGTTCCCGGCCGAGCCCTCCCAGACGGCGAGCGAGACCTTCCCCCGCCAGCCGCGATCGAGCGGGTAGTCCTGCGGGTCCTCGGTGCGGAGCGGCCGCCGGAACAGGACCGCCCACCGGCCGTCCTTCCAGGCGCCGCGCGCTCTGGCGGCGCACTCCGGTTGGTGCGTGAGCGTTCCGAACCCCTCGGCGATCAGCTCCTCGACCGGTTGCTTGCGCCGGAAGTCGGCGACCGGGTTGCCCGCGGCGTATGCCGCGAACCAGGCGTGGGAGCGCGGATCCTCGAACGCCTCCGGCACGGGATAGGGGTGGGATCCGCTCGCGAACCAGTACATGTCGGTCCAGTAGTTCGGATGCAGATCCTGCACGTCCTGAAAATGCTCATCGACGTCCTTCTGCCAGAGAGCCTTCCAGTGGAAGATCTGCACGCGCTGTCGCGCCGCCCCCATCATGAACGACGCGGACGGGGTCAAGGGGAACTGGATCGCCACGGCGTCCGTGAAGCGGTTCGCATCGACGTTCCAGTCGGGCGTCGAGTCCCGCCAGGTCACCCGCCAGACGATCTCGCTTCCGACCACCACGGCCTGAAGCCAGAGGCTGTCGATCGACGCCTCGCGCAGCATCGGCATCGTGACCGCCTGGGGGTTCACCTTGACCCCGATGCGGGGTCGATCCTTCCAGGAGGAGGCGAACGGCTCCCCGAGGTGTTCCGCGCCCTCCACGACCGGGGCGAAGAGCACCCCGCTCTCGGCACAGGCGATCCTCTGGGCCCGGGCCGCCTCCTTCTCCTGGATCGCGTCGACCTTCTCCTGGTGGCGTTGCGAGATCTCGACGAGGAAGACCATCAGGAAGAGGCTCGCCACCAGGACGCCGCCGAACAGCAAAGGGATTCTCTTTTCTCGATCCACGTCAACCTCGCTCAATCAAGTCGTGTTGTGGCGGTACACACCGAACCGCTCGTCGTAGTGATCCCGGATGTAGACCGGCTCCGTGAACGGCACGCGGGCGACCTCCTCGCCGTTCTCGGCCCAGCCGATCGCCTCTTCGTCCCGAACCGCGAATCTCGTGATGATCCGGTTCGTCGAGCCGAAGAGAAGGAGCGCCCCCAGCAGCTTCGGGTCGTTGCGTACCTCGCGGTAGAGCCGCTTCGACCGCTCGACTCCCGGACCGAAGAGCTGCTCCAGGAATCCGTTCGGGACGTGGATCGGCGGAATGTAGAAGACGTTCGGCGAGGTCCCCGCCTGCGGGTAGAGCGGCAACGCCAGCTTGCGGATCTTGACGATGTAGTCCAGTGGATTGTCCTCGCGGGGGTCCTCCTGCGTGCTGAGGAACCCGTGCATCCGGATCTTGCCGATGCACGACTCGACGCAGAGGGCGACGTTTCCGTTCTCCACCCTCGGGAAACAGCCGATGCACTTCTCGCTCACCCGTCCGATGAGATTGTAGAAGACCTTCTTGTAGGGACAGGCGCGAACGCACTCCTGGTATCCTCTGCAGCGCTCCTGATCGACGAGGACGATTCCGTCCTCCTCCCGCTTGTAGATCGCGCGGCGCGGGCAGGCGGCGAGGCAGGCGGGGTGGTCGCAGTGGTTGCAGATCCGGGCGAGGTAGAACATCCACATCGGATGCACCCCGCCGAAGGCCGCCCCCTCCTCCACCATCCCGGTGATGTCGTCTTCGCCCAGATTCGGTGCGGAGTAGTCCTCCACCGCGGGCCGGTGGCCGTTCGGGGGATCCTTCTCCTCCTCGGTTTCGAAGATCGTCGGGCTGAGGAGTCGTTCGCCCCGCCATCGCGCGGCGTCGGTCTTCTCGAGGAGCCGGAGATCCCAGCCCACCGGGTACCCGCCGTAGGGCTTCGTCTCGACGTTGTTCCAGAAGACCGTCTCCTGCCCCTTGCCGGCGGTCCAGCAGGTCTTGCAGGCGACGGTACAGGTCTGGCACTCGATGCACTTGTTCGTGTCGAAGATGTAGGCGACCTGGCGCTGCGGCGGCGGCGCATCGAACGGGTAGCGCATCTTGCGCCCGATCTGCCAGTTGAACCGTTCCGGCATCGTCTCGCTCCTCTCTGCTCCGGCGCGCGCCGCGCCGAGGCACACTCATGCCCGTTTCGCGAATCGCCCCTCGATGAACCGCAGGAGGGCCGCCGATTCGTACGTCGGGCGGTATCCCAGTCGCGCGGGTCGCCACAGGCCGCTGGCGCCGATCCCTCCCGCCTCGGCCCGGGTGATCTTGACGATCGATTCGCGCGGCGCTCCCGTCGGGCAGTGGACGTCCGGGACGAAGCCGCGCGTGATCTTCTGGCCGAGCAACCCCTTGACGGTCAACGTGTCGGTCATCCAGGTCGGCTTCAGCCAGCCGCGCGTGCAGCTCTGGTGGCTCCCGGATCGGAACAGCGACTGGTATCCGGTATCCGGGGAGCGGGCCATCCCGTTCGCGTTCACCTCGGTCCCGCGGACCGACCCGTACGTCGAGCCGTACATGTTGTGCCACATCCTCGTGATGCCGCGCGGCGTGCCGGGGTAGTAGCGCGCGCGCGCCATCAGACGGGCGACGCGGTACCATTCCCGGTTCTCCTGCCACTTCTTGAACGGTCGGTCGTGGGGATCCGCGTCGATCCAGACGTAGTCGCCGTCCTCGATCCCGAGATCCTTCGCGTCCCGCGGATTGATGTCGACGTACATCTCGTTGATGTACGGGATCCGGTCGTCGTTGCGATGCATGTCGCCGAACGGTCCGAACCAGATCGCCACGATGTCGGTGTCGACCGCGGTCGTGTGGGCGCCGTGGCGGTACTTCGGCGTGTGGAAGACGTAGCGGTAGCCGTCGCGCCGCAGGGGATGCTCGCTCCGGAGCAGCTCCTCCACGCTCAGGATCACGTGGCGGGCCTGCCGCGCGTCTCCGCCGAGGTCGGCGCGCGGGACGCCGTAATCCTCCGGGATCTTCGGACGCAGCAGCGGGTGGGACCGGTCGGCGACGATCACGTTCGGTTCATAGAAGGTCGAATCGATCGGCTCGCGATGGACGATCAGGTTCTCGCCGCTGTCCAGGAACTCCGGCTCCTCGCGGTAGAACTCGAGCCGCCCCGTCTTGGTGTACCAGGGTTTGTCCTCGTTCCCCTGCTCCCAGGCGCCCACCTTCGGATAGGTCCGCGTCTGCAGGATCGCGGGCACGCCGTCGGCCGCCTTCCGCTCCAGCTCCTCGATCCGGTAGCCGCGGGTCGCGTTGGAGTGATCGAGGATCCTCTGGATGTAGGGGCGCATGCCTCCCTCGCGCAAGAAGCGCCAGTACCGGCGGTATCGATCGTCTTCCGTGACCTCGCCGAGCGCCTCGCTGATGCCGGCGGCGACCTCGACGTCGCTCTTCGTGTCGTGGATGCGCGGAAGCGGCGTCGCGGGGAACACGTAGAGGAACGGATTGGTCACACTGATCGTCATGTCGGGGTACTTCAGCTCCCCCCAGCTGTCGACCGGGAAGACGACGTCGGAGTACTCGCAGCTCGCGGTCCACCACCACTCGTTGATGCCGATGAACTCCACTTTCGGGAACGTGTTGACGATCGAGTCGTAGTGTCCCTTCGCGTTCCCGATCAGCGAATTCGAGTTGGAGACGTGGATCGCCTTCGTCGGCGCCGGAAGGTGGGTCTTGCCGGTCAGGACGTGCTTGCCCATCCGCAGGATCGTGTCGCCGTGGTTGAAGTAGTGCACCGACTCGGGCTGCCAGTATCGGCGGGAGCGGGCCGGGACCTCCGGATCCGACTCGACGTCGAACGGGTCCTCGGCGATGTACTGGCCGAGCCCGTTGAAGAAGCTCGCCCGGTAGTTCCCCGCGTACGAGCCGACGTTTCCGCCGATCTTCCCGATGTTGGCCGTCAGCGCGGCCACCAGGAAGGCGGCGCGGTCCTTGAGATCGCCGTTGAAGAACTGGTTCGGCCCCATGCCCATCACGAACAGCGTCTTGCCGGGGTTGCGCGCGATCTCGCGCGCCAGCGAACGGACCGCCTTCGCCGGCGCCCAGGTCAGCTTCTCGACCTTGGCGGGCGTATACGATCGATCCAGGATCTCACGGGTCGCGGAGAGGACCGTCCGGCATGCGACCCGCCGGCCGTCGGCAAGGCGGACCTCGACCTCGGCGTCGAGGTCCGGGTCGATCGAACGTTCGAAGAAATTGCGAGCGATCTCGTCCCGGCTGACGGCGGCCGGTCCGCCGCTGCGACGATCCCAGACG
>WJJW01000117.1 GCA_014729455.1 Candidatus Eiseniibacteriota bacterium | reverse complement strand
CCCGGGACCGCTGAGGAAGGTCTCCACGCACCCCCGCCGCCCGCAATAGCAGGGGGGACCGTCCGGCTCCAGGATCGTGTGGCCCCACTCCCCGGCGATTCCCTGGGCGCCGGGCCAGATCCGCCCGTCGAAGACGATTCCGCCGCCGACCCCGGTGCCGAGGATCACGCCGAACACGCATCGAGCCGTCCGGCCGGCGCCGTGCAGCGCCTCGGCCAGCGCGAAGCAGTTCGCATCGTTCTCGACCCGCACGGGCCGGCCGAGCCGCTCCTCGAGGTCCTGCTGCAGGGGGCGACCGATCAGATCGGTCGTGTTCTCGTTCTTCACGCGTCCGTGCGTGGTCGAGATGATCCCCGGGATCCCGATCCCCAGGCTCGCGCCGGAGCCGGCGCGGTCGAGCAGCTCGCGCGCCAGATCGACGACCGCCGTGAGGACCCCGTCGTAGCCCGCGGAGCGGGGAGTCGCGAACCGTTTGCGATAGACCGGCTCGACCGGATTTTCGGCGAGGACGACCCCTTCGGTCTTCGTTCCGCCGAGATCGATGCCGACCCGCCGGGGAGCTGGCTCGTTCATGGCGGGGATCATATCAGGGAGCCGCCGATTCCGATCCTCCCTTTGCAGTCCGGACTCAGGCCTGTATCATTCCCGCACCGGGAATCCGGGGTCCCGGCCAGGGTGAGACGCCGCCACGGCGGCGCAGGAGAGCAACGGAGAGATGGACCGGCGGGGAAAATTCAAGAAGCTCAAGCAAGATCCGTTCGAGAGGAAGCGCAAGGCGCGGGAGCAGCTCGAACGGAGCGACCCGAAGCGCAAGAACTGGATGGACTACCTCGAAGAGGACGAAGAGGACGAGGAGCTCGACGGCGAAGTCCTCGAGGAGGAGGGCCAGGAAAGGGACCAGGAAGGGGAAGGGGAGGAGGACTCCCGCTAGAGCCTCCTCAGGTTTCCGCCGATCAACGCGCGGATCGTCTCTTCCGTCCATCCGTTCTCCCGCAGGCGGGCGAGGAAGCCGAGGGCACGCGCCTCCTCGACTCCGGCCTCGAGACCGGCGACGAAGTCGAGGTGGACCCGCTCGCTCGGCCAGCGCTCGAGCGCGGACTCGATCCGGGGGAGCTCGTCCGCACCGGACACGCGGAGGGCGAGCAGGACCCGAGCATTCCCATCTTCCGGCGGATCCGGGATCTCCATCTCGGGCTCCGTCCGAACGATGACCGCCAGGTCCGGCCGCTCGGCCGGACCGGTCCAGTCGTTTCCCGCGCTCGTGATCAGCAGCCGATCCTCGCGGCCCAGCGCGTCGAGGATCTCGGGCGACGGCGGGGGCATCCCCTCCGGCCAGACCGCACCCGCGATCCCCGCGCGCCCCAGCGGTTCGATCGCCTCCCGCCCCGCCACCTCGAGGGCAACCGTGGAGACGACCGGCACGAGCGCAACCGCAAGCCGGTCCCAGGAATCCTCGATCCCGTTCAGGTCCGAGGAGACGTCGAGCCAGGGCCGTTCGGCGGCGAGCGCGTGGAGCCGGCCGAGCCTCCGCAGGACCGCCGCCGTCTCCCCGGGCGGCCCGTCGCAGGAGACGAGGCGACCGCAGATCAGGCCTTCGGCCCCCAGGAGCGATCGGTCCGGGTCGATGATCCGGTCGGCGGCCGTTTCGTCCAGGTCGACCTGGAACGAAGCGGCGCGGAGCGTACGCTCGACTCCGAGTCCGTCCGCGAGCGGTTCCGGGTGGTCGGCGAGCGCCACGATGAGCGAACCGAGGCCGCGACCGACCCCCTCGAGATTCCGCGGGAGGACGTGCCGCGGCACATCGGTGAAGTCGTGGTAATACTCGTGGTCTCCGCGGCTCCATGACGTGACGGCCGGGACGCCGCGGCGCGCGAACGGCGCGTAGTCGCTGTTGTTCCCCTCCAGGCGGTACTCCTCGAACAGCGCCGCGCGGGTCGAGTCGAGCCCGGTCCTCCACGCGAAGTAGGGGCGCCCCAGACGCGTTCCGCCCGCGACGCCGAAGCCGCCGTCGCCGTGACCGGCCATGTCGAGGTTCACCATCGCCGCGAAGCGGGTCGTGTCGAACGGCGGATCGGTCGCGAGGCGCGTCGATCCGAGCAACCCCATCTCCTCGGCGGCGAAGGCGACGAAGTAGATCGTCCGCTTCGGCCGCCACTCCGACCGCCCGAGCGCCCGCGCCAGCTCGAGGACCACGGCGGTCCCCGAGGCGTTGTCGTTGGCGCCGGCATGCAACAGACCGGCGGCGCTCCGGCCGATGTGGTCGTGGTGCGCGCCGAAGAGGACCACCTCGTCGCCGATCCGGGGGTCGGAGCCGCGGAGGACGCCGAGGACGTTCCGCGCCGTCGCGCTCTCCGGTCCGTCGATGTCGACCTCGATCCGGATCCTCCGGCCCGTCGCCAGCGGGAACGGACCCTCCTTCAGGCGCGCCCTGAGCTTTTCCACGTCCCAGCCCGTTCCGCGGAGGAGCAGATCGACGACGCGCTCGCTCACGTAGGCGCCCGGGACGTCGGCCTCGTAGGCCTCGCTCCCGAGGGCGGCGCCCGCGATCGGACGGGATCGCTGCTGGTAGAGGACCGCGACCGCGCCCCGGCGGACCGCGGCGGGGAACGTGTGGTTGCGGGAGTACTCCCGATCCCAGCGCTGCTCCTCCGTCTCTTCTCCGGGACGTCCCCGCAGGATCACGGCGATCTTCCCGTCGAGGTCGATCCCCTCGTAGTCGGACCAGCCCTTTTCCGGGGCGTCGATCCCGTGGCCGACGATTACCGCTTCCGCAGTCGCCTTGCCTTCGCCCGGAGTCAGCAGGAGGTTGAAGTCCTCTCCGTGCAGGAGGCGCACCTTTCCGAACGGCCCGTCGAGGATCTCGATCTTCGCCTTCTTCTCGCGGGTTCGGATCACCGGGACCTCCTGGAAGAAGGTCCCCTCCCGCGAGCCGGGACGCAGGCCGGCCTCGGCGAAGCGGGCGGCGATCCAGTCCTCGGCGGCCCGACCTCCCTCGGAGGCGCTCCGGCGCCCTTCGAAGCGCGGCTCGCACAGGATGGAGTCGGCTCGCCAGGCGCGCTCTCCGTCGAAGAGATCGGCGGGGGAGGCGAGGACGGACCCCCCGGCGGCGATCGCGGTCAGCGCGAGGACGACCCATCCCGCCCTCACGGCGTGTCCTTCGCCGCGTAGAGGATGTTCAACAGCTTGAAGAAGCGCCGGATGAAGGCGCGGGCATCGTCGGCGGCCAGGAGACAGCGTGCCGATCCCGTTCGATCCACCCCTTCCAGCCCTTCCACTGCCGCGGCGGCCTCGACCGAGGAGAGCTCCATCTCCAGGCGGAGGGGAGGCTCGGGTCGGAACGGCTCCGGTCCCGCGCCCGAGGCGATCGCCTCCGCCGCTTCGCGCGCGGCTGCCCGCATACGGCGGTGCACCGCCGCCCGGGGGTCGAGGATCGCGGACTGCCAGAACAGGCCCTGCTTGGTCGGGACGAACCGGAAGTCGGGGAGGGTCGGGCGCAGCTCCTCCTCCAGCTCGACCTGGCCGGAGACGAGCCCGATCGGGATCCCGTGGATCCCGGCCTGGATCGCCGCGATCACTCCTTCGTTGCAGGGCAGCCCGTTGAAACGGCAGTCCAGGATCCGTCGGGTGAAGCAGTGCGACAGCAGTCCGCGGCGCGCCGAGGCGCCCGGGTGATGGCCGATCAGGAAGACCGTCGCGAAGCCGTCGTCGATGCCGAGCAGCATGTCGAGTTCGGGGCCCCAGCCGGTGACGAGCCGCGCCTTCGGATGGAGCTCTTCCCACAGGATGTTCGTCGCGTCCCCGTGCGCGTCGCACACCAACGCCTCGGACAGGCCTCCCTCCAGCGCGCCTTCGATGGCGATGTTGACCTCCTCGGTCATCCACTGCCGCGCCCGCTTGTGCTCGGGACCGCCGACCCGCGCCTGCGTCCAGGTCGCCACGCCGCCGATCCCCTCGATGTCGGCCGAGACGAAGAGCTTCATTCCCCCTCCTCGTGGCATCCCGCTGTCGGACACTCGCTCGGGTCGATCATGTGGGAGCTCTCAGAATCGAAAATCCAGCGAGAGCCGGTGGATCCCGGGGAGGTCGTGGTTCTCGGTGTAGCTGTAGTCGGCGACCAGACCGTTGCCGACCAAGGAGGGGACCCGGACCCCGCCTCCGATCGACAGGTGCTCCTGATCGTACCGGTAGTACCATCCTCCGCGCAGGAAGGCGAAACCGCCCACGCTCAGCTCCGCTCCGACGTTCCCCCGCTCCTCGTTGTCGGGGGGGTGCTGGAACTCACCGGCGAGGAGCAGGGTCTGCGCTCCGACGCGGATCAGATCCATCGACATGCCGACCCGAAACGTCGTTGGCAGCTTCACCGGGTCCTCCACGAAGACCATCTGCGAGCCGATGCTCTGGATCGACATTCCGATGGTGAGCGACTGATAACCGGTGTCGTAGAGGGTCCCGAAATCGAAGGCGATCCCTTCGGAGGTCCACTCCGCAAGGGTCGACTGGAGATAGTGGATCGTCAGACCAGTCGAGAACTTGTCGGTGAGCATCCGCGCGTAGCTGAAGCCGAGGGAGAGATCTCCCGCGTCGTGCGTGACTCCCTCCCCGTCGGGACGGAAGACGGTGCGGACCGGCTGCCGACCCATCGAGAGGCTGCGCGCGTGCAAGGCCATCGCTCCGGGAAGGAAGGGGACCGAGAAGACATAGGCGGCCTGGTTGAGCTGGATGTCGGCGTACCACTCGACATGGTGGAACGAGAGGGAGCGGTCCGGGAGGCGCGCGATCCCGGCCGGGTTCCAGTAGACGCTGGTCGCGTCGTCGGCGACCGAGACGAAGGCGGAGCCCATGGCCGTGGCACGGGCGCCGATGCCGATCTTCAGGAACTGGAGCCCGACCGTTCCGACCTTCTCGAACTCCTCCGCCGATCGGGCCGGGCCCGTCGCCAACAGGATGGCGCAGGCGACGACGAGAAGTCCGGGGATCCTGCGTCCCCTACCCATCGATCCTCCCATCCCCCGACATCTGGTGAGGATATCACAGCATCAGCCTCCCGATGGGAAGTGGTCCCAGCCGGTCGGGGAGGCGGGACGGATCCGCCCGTCGACGTCTTCCAGAACGACTTCGCCGGCGAAGTCGCCGACGACCTCGCCGATCGGCTGGACCGGCGGGCGTCCCGGCCCGGCGAACAGCTCGGTGACCGGATCGACCGCATCCGGGTCGGTGGTGAACAGCAACTCGTAGTCGTCGCTCGCCTCCAGCAGAAAGCTCTGCGGAGAGCGGCCGAGCTCGATCGCCGCGCGCCGCAGCTCCTCTCCGATCGGGAGGTTTTCAGCACGGAGCAGGATTCCGAACGGCCGCCGTTCCACGAGATGACGAAGATCGCCGACGAGTCCGTCGCTCAGATCGATCATTGCCCGGGCGAGTCCGGTCTCGCCGAGCCGGCGTCCCTCGGCGACCCGCGGAACGGGATGGAGGTAGGCGGAGATCAAGGCATCGAGATCCCCGTCCTCCCCACCCGTCCAGCCCGCTTGCAGGAGGGCGAAGCCGGCGGCGGAAGCGCCGGGCATGCCGGTCGCCCAGACGATCTGACCCGGGGCGACCCCCGACCGGCGGACCGCGCGGCCGATCTCCACCTCTCCCAGGAGGGTGAGATCGAGGATCAGTCCCTCGGAGATCCCGCTCACGTTTCCGCCGATCAGCGTGGCGCCGTGTTCCCCGAGGCGGCGGGTGAGTCCGCGGTACAGCTCCTCCAGGTCCTCGACCGCCGCTCCCGGTCCGATCGCGAGGGAGACGATGGCCGCGCGCGGAATTCCCCCCATCGCGGCGATGTCGCTCAGATTGATCGTTCCGATCCGTGCTCCGAGATCGTGGGGGGTGATCCACTCGCGGAGGAAGTGTCTTCCGTCGACCTGGATGTCGCAGGTGACGAGCGTCTCGAATCCGGGGCTCGGTCGAATCGCCGCCGTATCGTCGCCGATCCCGATGGAGACCGAGTCGGTCGTCACGCCGAGCCGGGCCGTCTCCTCCTCCACGATCCGGTGCAGCCGGTCGATCAGGCCGAACTCGCCGACGGCCGCGATCGGCGTGCCTTTAGAGCCGCTCCAGCCAGGGGACCGCTTCATCGGGATCGATCCAGGATCGCGCGGAGGCTGCGCGTAGCTTCCTCGGGGTCGGGGCGGCAGCAGACCGAGGAGATCACGGCCGCGCCGAACGCGCCGGCCTCGAGCAGTTCGGGAAGGTTCGCCTCGGTCACTCCACCGATCGCGAGGATCGGAACCGGCGACGCGGAGGCGACCGTCCGGAGCGCCTCGATCCCCGTGGCAGGCGAGGCATCGGTCTTCGATCCAGTGGCGAACACCGGTCCGAATCCCACGTAGTCCGCACCGTCCCGCCAAGCTTCGCGGGCCTCCTCCAGCGTCGCCGCCGACCCGCCGATCCAGCGGTGGGGACCGAGGATCTCCCGCGCGAGCGGGATCGGGAAATCGGAACGTCCCAGGTGGACTCCCTCCGCGTCGGCGGCGATCGCCACGTCGATTCGATCGTTGACGATCAACGGGATCGCCTTGCGGCGGCAGATCGCGTGGACGGCGACCGCCTCGGAGATCCGGTCCCGCGTCGTGCCTTGCTTCCGGCGGAGCTGGATCGCCTCGGCTCCACCCCGGATCGCCCGTGCGGTGAGCTCGGCATGGCTGTATCGATCCTGGAGCTCGGTGTCGGTGAGGATATGGAGGCGGGCCGCGAACATCAGATCCCGCTCTCCTTCCGGAGGAACCAGAAGTGGTCGGTGGGGCCGTGGCCGCCGCCGATCGGAAGGGCATGGCGGATCGCTTCGGTGATGTACACCTTCGCTCGGTGGATCGCCTCCTCCAGCGAGAGTCCCCGGCCGAGCCAGGTGGCGATCGCCGAGGCGTAGGTGCAACCGGTCCCGTGGGTGTGTCTCGTATCGATCCGGTCTGCGGGGAAGCGATGGATCCCGTCGGGGGCCACCAGGATGTCGACGCTCTCGTTTCCGCCGAGGTGCCCTCCCTTGACGAGCACCGCGCGACACCCGGATCGCAGGATCCGTCGTCCCGCCTCGACGGCCGTCGCCTCGTCGGCGACCTCGTCGCTCTCGAGGCCGGCGAGCTTCGCCGTCTCGTGACGGTTGGGGGTCACGAGGAGCGCGAGCGGGAGAAGACGGTCGCGCAACTCCGCGACCGCTTCCGGCTCGAGGAGGGCGAAGCCGCTCTTGCTGATCATCACCGGATCGACGACGAGCGTCTCGATCTCTCGGGCGGCGAGCGCCCCCGCCACCGTGCGAACGATCTCCGCCGAGGAGAGCATTCCGGTCTTCACGGCGGCGATCTCGAAGTCGTCGAAGACGGCTTCGAGCTGGGATTCGATCAGCGATGCGGGCAGATCGTGAGCTTCCACGACGGCCCGCGTGTTCTGTGCGGTGATGGAGGTCAGGACCGATAAGCCGTATCCGCCGTTGGCCTGGATCGATTTCAAGTCGGCCTGAATTCCGGCTCCTCCGCCCGAGTCGCTCCCGGCGATGGTCAAGATCTGGGGGATCATCGACGTCTCCGCATCTCCCGGTCCGTCAACTCACTGTCCCGATTCGTTGACGATCCGTCCCGGCTCGCTGACAGGTCGGAGTTTACAGGTCGGGTGCCGCAAGATGTTCGGGGTTTGCAGCCGGAAGCTCCGCAACGAGATGCGGAGCGACCACGTTCCACGGGAGAGCGGCACGATTCCTGCGGTAGGAACGAATTGCGGTCCGGGTCGATCAGGGGCGGGATTGACCACCTGACCGTGAGTGGGTCTGCCATACCGAGCCCGGCTGCCGCGGCGCGAAAGCCCAATCGGACCTCGCCGTCGACTCCGAGCCCACCCCTGATCGGGCAGCAATCGTTCTCTTCCAGCCCCGAGTGCCTTTTGCTCGGGGTCAACGGGGTTCGGTCCTCGCGCCGTAGGGCCGACCCCCGTTGATCGCATCCAGCAGCTCCCGCAACCGAGCCGTCTTCCGGCGATCGAAGTGGAAGCTGATCCCGTGGAGCGTCGCCAGGAGAGGATCCTCGAGATCCTCGCCGGGCAGCTCCGCGCGGGCGATCCTTCCCTTGACGATGATGTCGGCGAATCGGTCGTTCCACTCCTCGATCTGCGTGTCGGTCGGCTCCTTCTCGAGGCGGACGAGCATCCGCTCCCCGACGTATCGGGAGGAATGGTAGTTGCTGTAGAAGCATCGGATTTCCTCGATCGCCGCGGCGGTGTCCGAGACGTGGGAGAGGAAGACCAGGTCGTTCGGGTCGATCAGTCCGCGCTCCGCTTGGTGCTTCCGGAGAAAGCCGAACCAGTCCTTCCAGAACGTGGAGCCGGGTGGGTCGATCAGGACGACGGGACGTGGATCCGACTTCCCGGTCTGAAGGAGGGTGAGCAGCTCGAAGCACTCGTCCATCGTGCCGAAGCCGCCGGGGAAGAGCGCGACCGCGTCGGACTCCTTGATGAAGATCAGCTTCCGGGTGAAGAAGTACTTGAAGTTGATGAGTCGATCCTGACGTCGGATGTACGGGTTCGCCTCCGGCTCGATCGGCAGCCGGATGCCGAGGCCGAAACTCCCCCCATCTCCGGCGCCCCGGTTGCCCGCCTCCATGATCCCCGGACCGGCCCCCGTGATGACCAGGTATCCGGCCTGGACCAGCTCCTCCGCGAAGCGCTCCGCGAGGCGGTACTCCTCGGTTTCGGCGCCAAGCCGGGCCGACCCGAAGATGCTGACTTTCCGGAAAGAGCGGAAGGGGGCGAAGAGCCGGAACGAGTGGCGCAACTCCTTCAGTGTGCTGTTCAGGATCTTCAGGTCTCCACGGATCGCGCCGTCCTCGACGAGCTTGAAGGCGGTCGTCGCGATCTCGCGGATCAGGTTCGGATCCTTCGTGAAGCCGGTCCGACGGATCAAGGTGAGGACGGCTTCGTCGATCTCCTCACCCAACGAGTAGTTCAGGGGCATCGATTTCCTCCGTTTCGCCAGTCTAGGGGCCGGATCGCACAGGCGGCAAGCCGGGCTGTTTCAAGCGGAAACGGCGGGCGTTCGATTCTGAAACCGATCCCCGGTCGGCGCGGTCGGGATGCGGTCACAGCAACCGATTGAATCTCCATGAGTTCTGAGACGCGCGCGAAGTGGCACGGAGCTGGTTATAAGAGTGGGGCGGATGCAGGAACCACAAACAAGGCGGTCCGGAGAGGGCCGGAGATAGAAGGAGGGTAGAGACATGACGTTGGTTCGTTGGCAGCCGAGAGGCACCGTGAGCCGTTGGGCCCCGAATCGGGACGTCGAGGGAATCCAGAACGAGATGAATCGGATGTTCGACTGGTTCTTCGGCCGGGAGAGCGGCGAGTCGCTCGTCGACAGCGCCTGGATTCCGGCGGTCGACATCTTCCAGGACGCGGACAACTACCATGTCCATGTCGATCTGCCGGGGATGCAGCGCGACGACATCGACATCACGATGAGCGGCGACAGCTTGACGATCTCGGGCGAGAAGAAGCGTGAGTCGAAGCAGGATGACGACAACTTCTTCCGCGTCGAGCGGAGCTTCGGCCGATTCAGCCGAAGCATGAGGCTTCCGTCGAGCGTGGATGCGGAGAGGATCTCCGCGAAGTACCAGGACGGTGTGCTTCAGATCGTCATCCCGAAGGCCGAGACCGCGCGTCCGAAGCAGATCAAGGTCCAGTCGTAATCGCACTAGCGTGGGGCGGGCGGCGCGCCAGCGTCGCCCGGCACGCCTGGAGGTCCATAGATCATGAACACGAGAACCGAGCACAAGAGAGAGGCGGCCGATCGCTGGTGTGAACCGACCATGCAGCCGCCGACCGACATCCAGGAGTTCGAGGATCACTTCGCCATCGACGTTGAGCTCCCCGGAGTCGCGGCCGACCGGGTCGATCTCCAGGTGGAGCAGGGCGAACTGCGCGTGACGGCGGAGCGGCTCCACGCCGTGGACGAGAATCGCGACTACCTCGCGAGCGAACGCCGCTTCGGAACCTACTGCCGCGTATTCCGTCTGGGCGATCTCGTCGACCCGGAAGGGATCACGGCAGAGTTGCGCGACGGCGTCTTGCGTGTGCAGATCAAGAAGCACGCGAAGGCCATGCCGAAGAAGATCCAGATCAACTGATCGGATGGGGCGCGGGCCCCGTCTCATAGAACGCAACGGGAGCCCCGGTGGTCGATCGCCGCCGGGGTTTCGCGTAGGATCGGTCGTGGATCGCATTTCACGGTGGTATTCAGCGGGGGAGAGGAGCGCCGATGCAGCAGCGGATGGAGGAGACCCGTTTCGCGGCCGGCAGAGCCCGGCCTCTGTTCATCGGCATGATTCACCTGCGAGCCTTGCCCGGATCGCCACGATACGGGGGAGCGTTCGGCCCGGTGATCGAGGGAGCGGTCAGCGATCTGGAGGCGCTGATCGAGGGAGGTGCGGACGGCGCGATCGTGGAGAATTTCTTCGATGCCCCGTTTTATCCAAGGAGCGTGCCGGCGGTCACCGTGGCCGCGATGACCTCGGCCGCCGCCGTTCTACGGGCACACGTTCCCGAGGCCTTCCTGCTGGGAATCAACGTCCTCAGGAACGACGCCCTCGCGGCTCTATCGATCGCCTCGGTCGTGGATGCCGCATTCATCCGGATCAACGTGCATACCGGGGTCGCGGTCGCCGATCAGGGTCTCCTGCACGGTCTGGCTCATGAGACCCTGCGACTCCGGGCCGCCATGCGCTGTCGCGTGTCCATTCTCGCGGACGTCGGCGTGAAGCATGCCGTCCCGCTCGGACCGCGTTCCCTCGAAGACGAGGCGAAGGACACCTGGGAGCGGGGTCTCGCCGACGCATTGCTCGTCACCGGATCGCGCACCGGAGCCCCGGTCGATGAGGATGCTCTCGTCTCGGTCCGCACCTCCGTTCCGGATGCTCCGGTCCTTGCGGCCAGCGGTGTCGACGCGAAGACGGCGGCCACACTGGCACGGCATTGTGATGGCGTCGTGGTCGGGACTTGGCTGAAGAAGAACGGCCAGGTCGCCGAACCGATCGATCCGGAGAGGGTCCGCCAGATGAGCATCGTCCTGCGACGGCTGCGAAACTAGCCCCCGCCTTGTCCCATCCGCACCGAGAGATCGCGGGAATCTGATCGCCCTGACGCCCAATTCGGGTGCGGCCTCCGTCCTCGCAACGACGCGGGTCGGTATCGCGCCTCCCGAACGTTCGCAGCAAAGCGGAAGCGATTGCTGGACGCCGGCTTCCCATATCGGACGCCCTCCCGTTCAGCCGGGCGATCGATACCACGGATTCCGACCTGTTCGCATTCGAGGCTCACTCGCGGAGACGATCCCCGCCACCATGATCTACTGCGCCGGATGAACCTGGCCGGACGGGTCGGACTCGGCCGCATCGCCGGGTGTCACGCCCGGGAGGACCGTTCCGTAATTGCGGGCGAACAAGGAGATGGAGGCGAGGCCGTCCCGGTATCAGGGAGTGGGGTCGGGACGGCTCAGGCGAGAATCGCAGGCATCATTGGAACTTCATGGCTCGCCGTCCGATCTTGTGACAAGCAGGGGAGGTAACGATGAGGACTCAAGCAGTTGGTGTGATGATGGCCGCACTCTTCCTAATGATCGGAATGCCGGCGGTCACGTGGGGTGAGCAGCCCGACTACGCGTACGAAACAATGATCGGTGACCTGTTTCTTCCTCGGGGCAACGACATCGAGGTCGACGAGAGCGGCAACGCCTACGCGATCGGGTCGTTCTACGAGGACGAGCACACACTGGATGTCATCGTCACGAAGCTGGACCCGCAGGGGAACATCCTGTGGACCAGGTACGTGATCGGCGAGACGCACGACTACGCGACCGATCTCGCCCTGGACGACCAGAACAACATCTGGGTCACCGGGTTCACCGATTCGGAGGACTTCCCGATCACCCCCGATGCCCTGGACGCCGAGCTGACGCATCGCGAGGTCTTCTTGATGAAGCTGGCGAACGAGGATGGGGAGATCCTCTACAGCAGCTTCCACGGAGGTGACCACACCGACCAGGCGAACGGAATCGTGATCAATGATGCCGGAGAGATCATCGTCGTCGGGTACACGAAATCGACCGATTTCCCGGTCGTGGATCCGTTCCAGGAGGAGCCCAACGCGCCGCTTTACATCTACCGTGACGTGTTCATCAGCAAGTTCTCGCCCGCGGGCAACGAGCTTCTCTACAGTACCTACTTCGGCGGCTACGACGATGACACCGCCGAAGAGGTGAGGCTCGACAGCGAAGGGAACATCATCATCGCCGGTTCAACCGGTGCGGATGACTTCCCGCTCGTGAATCCGATCCAGTCGGAGCCCAAAAGTCTCTTCATCGCCAAGCTCTCGGCCGACGGACAGCAGCTCCTGTTCGGCAGTTACTTCGGCGGGGAAGACTACGATCGTCTCTTCGACATGGAGATCGACGATCAGGACAACCTCTACCTCACCGGATCGACCCGGTCGATCCAGTTCCCCGTCACTTCGGGCTCCTATCAGGAGGAGTTCGCCGGTGAGATCCTCGGCTGCGAGATCCCGTTCGGCGGGCGGTACAATTGCGAGGACGGATACGCCACGAAGCTGCGGACCGATGGCAGCGGTCTCGTCTTCAGCACGTACCTGGGTGGCGACAGCGTGGATGAAGCCCACGGGATCACGGTCAACGCCACCGGCGAGGTCTACGTCACGGGCCAGACCAGCTCTGAAGACTTTCCCGGGACGATCAACGAGGGGCTCTACTTCGTCTCGAAGTTCACCCCGGACGGAAGCGACTTGATGTACACCTTCCGGAGATTCTCGACCAACACCGGCGGCACCGGGATCACCACGGACTTGGTTGGAGACGTGTACACGACCGGTGGAGTTGCCTACCCGGCTGAAATGTACATCGCCAAGCTGGTCGAGGGGGTGCCGGCGTCGTCGTCGGAGCTCGCTCCTCCGGCCGGAAGCGCCCTGCGACTGGCGCCCTCGGCGCCGAATCCGTTCCAGGATGCGACCCGGCTGCGGTACGTCCTTCCGTGTGAGGGCCGGGCTCGACTCTCGGTGTTCGACGCGGGTGGCCGGCGGGTGCGGGAACTCGTCGATCGCCATGAATCCGCCGGGGCGCACTACGTGACCTGGGACGGCACCGACGAGTTCGGAGAGCCGCTCGCGGCCGGGGTCTACGCCTATCGCCTGACGTGGAACGGCGAGATGCGAACCGGACGCGTGCTCCTCGTCCGATGAGCGAAACGATCTGTCCGTGAGGGAAGAGCGGGGGG
>WJJW01000116.1 GCA_014729455.1 Candidatus Eiseniibacteriota bacterium | reverse complement strand
GTCAGTCACAAGCTGCTTGGATCCTCTGGGTCGGCCACCCCGCGGCGAAGAGAAGGACGGGCCGGCGCGTGCCGGCCCGTCCTCATGTTTCGTGGATCCGACTAGAACTGGGTCTTGATCCGGCCCCAGGTCACGGTCTCCGTCGCGGTCGGCTCCTCGTAGAGAAGCGCCGTGCCGGTCGGGAAGGTCTCGAGGACCTGGTTGTTCACGGCGTTGTTCTGTCCCACGGCGTCCTCCGGGATCGGACCGGCCAGGGGCTTGAGCTGGAACGGCATCTCCAGCGCGTCCGGCTCCGGCTCGATCGAGATCACCGCGGCGAAGTTGCCGGTGTCCAGGACCAGCTCGGGCGGGCACTGGAACTCGACGAAGTCCTGACCCGGGAAGGGAGGGCCGCCGCCGTTGCAGCCGGCCTCGTCCGAGTCGAAGCCCTCGGCCATCGTGAAGGTCCCGGTGGTGTACGGGATCGGGCTGTCCGGATTGCTGACGTCCACGACCCAGCCCTCGTACTTCCAGTTCGGACCGATGTCCGGAAGGTCCATCAGGCCCGGCTCCGGCCCCGGCATCGTCAGCCACCAGATCCCCTGGTTGTCGTTGTCGGGGTAGTCCGGATTGTCGCTCGGGGTGGCGAGGATGAACTCCCCGGTGGTCATCGTCTCGAGGGTCTCGAGACCGGGGACGCTCGTCTTCATCATCGCCTCGGCATCCATCACCTCGCCGTCGACGATGATCAGACCGGACGGGATCTCGTCGTTGTCGCCGGGCGGCTCGATGGAGATCTTGATGTCCGTCGCGCCGCTGATGTCCTCTCCGGCGTCGAACTCGTCGATGACATCGCCGCCGCCGAGACCGACCGGCTCGCCGTCCATGTTGACGTTGAACTTGCCGGTGGAGACGGGATTGCCGTCCACGATCGCCCAGCCCTCGTAGTGGCCCTGGACGTCCTCGTCGAGCGGCGCGAGGTTCTCGAAGGAGAGAACCAGGTTCTCGGGGCCCGTTTGCGCGCTGGCCGTCGATCCGACCAGCAGGCAACCGAACAAAGCAACGGTCATGACCAATCCATAGCAAACGATGCGCACGATCGGCTCCTTTCTACTTCTGATGTTCCGCCAACTTCCTCTGGCGCATGAAACTCGGGGCCGCGCATCGGCGGCCGGCAACTCGCGACTCATTGCCGGGTACGGGCCCCCCCGGGGGTCGTGACAGCCTGATTCACGTCTCGCGCCGGTGTCAGAAGGCTGTTACACTCCCGCCGTCTGCGACGTATCTCACCGAAAGGGATGGATGGAGCCGTCAGGTGTCGAAAGATGGGCGCACCGCGATGGATGAGCGCCTCCTGCAAGCGGTCGCTGCACGCGACGAAGCCGCTCTCGATCAATTCTTCACGCACTTCTTCGATCGGGTGTACGGCTACGTCGCGCGGCTGCTCGGGGACCCGACGCTCGCCGAGGATCTGACGCAGGAGTCGTTCCTCCGGATGCACCGAGCGATCGATCGGCTGGATCCGAATCGGGATCCGGCGCCGTGGGTCTTCACGGTGGTCGCCAACACGGTGCGCGATCACTGGCGATCGAAACACCACCGCGCCTCCTCCAGCCAGGTCGATCTCGAGCAGGTCTCCCCGACCGCGACCGACGACGAGGCGGTCGCCCCGGATCAGGAACTCGAAGACAAGGAAGTCCTCGACGCGATCCAAGAGGCGCTGGCCGGTCTTTCGGAATCGGATCGGGAGGTGATCCTCCTTGCCGACTACGAACGGCTGACCTCCGCCCAGATCGGCGAGATGCTCGACGCGACGCCGGAGGCGATCCGCCAGCGCCACTCGAGGGCGCTGGATCGACTGGGAAGGGCGTACCGCACGGAGGTCGGGAGACGTAGAGGAGCATGACGACGGGGGGGAAGAACAACGGCGGGACGAAAGGGCCGGATCGGCTGAGCCCGCTTGCACGATCGGCGCAGGAGGCGCTGCAGCGTCTTCCGCGACCGTCCGCAACCGACGCGGCTCGGGAACGAGCGCGGCAGGCGTTCGTGCGCGGAGACGCGCCTCCGGTCGCGGCGCCGCGTCCACAGGAGCCCCGCTCCTGGAAGCGGGTGTTCCTGCCGCTGACGATGGCGGCCGGCTTCGCCGCAGCGGTCCTCCTGGTCCTCTGGTACGGCGCGCTTCCGACGGAGCAGTGGTTCATCACCGACGTGGTCCAGCCCGACGGGATCCAAGTCGAGGCCGACGCGGCGCTCGTGAAGGGGGCGCGTCTCGGTTCGGGCGAGATCGCCACGGCGCCGGGCAGCGAGATCGAGATCCAGCTCGGTGACCGGCTCCGGTTCCGGATGCTTCCGGAAGCGCGGTTGCAGCTTCCCGATCCCCCGGGCCGCTGGTTCGGGCGGGAGCGCACGATCGAGCTGGCCGACGGCGAGATCTACGGGACCACGGGAGGCAAGCCGCTGCCGTTCGAGTTGACGGTGGAGACCGATGAGGCGACGGCCCGCATCTTCGGGACGACGTTCGCCGTGCTGCGCCTCGACATCGCCACCTGCGTCTGCCTCTGGACCGGGGGCGTCGAGGTGGTCGCCAAGGACGACGGCGAGACGACCCGCCTGCGCGACGAGATGAAGTATTACGTCTACAAGGACCAGCGCCCGAGCGAGATGGTCCCGATCGACGACATGGAGCGGATGAAGCTCTCCATGACCCACGACGCGGGTCTGGCCCCGATCCCCGAGGAGCTCGAGTAGGAAGGGTCTCCGGGTCGTCCGCCTCCCTCCGGATCGAACCGTGCAAACCGTAGCTCGGATGGGGTAGGATCCGGGGCCATGACCCGGAACCCGTTCGATGATCCGGGGCCCGACGCCCCGCGGGATCCGGACGAGACGGTCTCAGGTGATGATCTGATCCACGACTCTCCGACCGCCGAGGCTCTTCCCCGAAGGGCGGAGGAAGGGCCCGCGGGGTCGGATGCACCCCCCCCGGACCGGATCGGACCGTATCCCATCCTCCAGGAGCTCGGTCGTGGGGGGATGGGGATCGTCTATCTGGCGCAAGACCCGCGCCTGGAGCGGACGATCGCGATCAAGCTGCTGCCGAGGAGCCTGGGGAAGGACCCGGCCGCCTTCTCCCGTTTCCGCAACGAGGCGAAGATGCTGGCCGCGATCAACAATCCGAACATCGCGACGATCTACTCCCTCGAGTCGGAGGCGGACGCTCCGTTCCTCACGATGGAGCGGATCCTCGGACGCAGCCTCGCCGAACGCCTGCACGAGGGAGCGGCGGACCTCGACGTGGCGCTCGCCGTCGCCCGTCAGATCGCCGGTGCCCTCGAGGCGGCGCACCGCAACGGGATCGTGCATCTCGATCTGAAGCCGGGCAACGTCATGGTGACCGACGACGGATTGGTCAAGGTCCTCGACTTCGGGCTCGCGATGGCGCTGGGAATCGATTCGAGCGATCCCGACGAGATCCGGACGCGGGCGCAGGCGCAGGAGGCGATCGGCGGGTCGCCCGGCTACATGAGCCCCGAGCAGATCCGCGGCGAGGCGGTCGACTCCCGGGCCGACCTCTGGGCGTTCGGTTGCATCCTCTTCGAGCTGCTGAGCGGCGTCTCCCCGTTTCCGGGACGCGACTGGCGCGCCCGGCTCCGCCGGACGCTCGAGGAGGACCCGGACTTCGACCTTCTGCCCGCGGAGCTGCCCCCGCGCATCCGGACCCTCGTGCGGGGATGCCTCACGCGCGACGTCGCCGAGCGGATCGACTCGGTCACGAAGATCCGGCGCGGGATCGAGGAGGAAATCGCGCTGCGGGCCGTCCCCCGGGCGGAGGTTCCGCCGGAGCCGGAGCGGACGAACCTGCCGATCCCGATCTCCGCGTTCATCGGTCGCGCGGAGGAGCGCGCGGAGGTCCGGCGTCTGCTCGAGTCGAGCCGCTTCCTCACGCTGACCGGCGTCGGCGGCGGGGGGAAGACGCGGCTCGCCGTCGAGGTCGGGCGGGAGCGGATCGGCCAGCATCCCGACGGGGTCTGGCTCGTCGAGCTCGCGGCCCTCGGATCGCCCGAGCTGGTGCCGGCCGCGGTGGCCCAGGCCCTGGGAGTGAAGGAAGAGGCGAACCGTGCGCCTGCGGAGGTCCTGCTCGAGCACTGCCGCGCGCGCCGCCTGCTCTTGATCCTGGACAACTGCGAACATCTCGTCGGCGCCGTGGCCGATCTGGCCGGACGGCTCCTGGCCGCGTGTCCCGGGTTGCAGATCCTGGCGACGAGCCGGGAACCGATCGGAATCGAGGGCGAGGTGCAGCTCGTCCTCTCGTCGATGCGGCTGCCGCGGCCGGGAGTTCCGGCGACGCCCGAAGCGCTCGACGGGATCGAATCGGTGGCGCTGTTCCTGGCGCGCGCCAAGGCCGCGGCCTCCTCCTTCGCGCTGACCTCCGGAAACGCCGAGTCGATCGCCCAGATCTGCCGGCGGCTGGACGGGATCCCGCTGGCCCTGGAGCTGGCCGCGGCGCGGGTCCGGTCGCTGCCCCCGGAGGAGATCGCGCGCCGGCTCGACGATCGGTTCCGCCTGCTCGGATCGAGCCGGAAGCCGACCCTGCCGCACCATCAGACGCTTCGCGCGCTGATCGACTGGAGCTACGACCACCTCGAGGAGGCCGAGCAGGTGCTCTTCCGGCGGCTCGCGCTGTTCGCCGGAGGATGGAGCCTGGAGGCGGCGGAGACGATTTGCGCGGGGGAGGGGATCGAGGCCTGGGAACTGCTCGATCTCCTGTCGAACCTCGTCGACAAATCCCTCGTCGAGAGCGACCGGGAGGGCGGTCTGGAGT
>WJJW01000115.1 GCA_014729455.1 Candidatus Eiseniibacteriota bacterium | reverse complement strand
CGCTCAGGTTGACCGACTCGCCGTCTTCGATCCGCATCGTCCAATCGATCCGGAACGGCGCGTCGCCGGGCCAGACGGCCGAGTCGTGCCCGACCGCCCGGCTGATGTCGAAGATCCGACGTCCGGCGGGATCGATCACGTCACCTGGTCCCGTGGCTTGCCCTCGAACGCGCGCCAGTCCTCGGTCCGCAGGATCTCGGCGATCGCGTCCAGCGCGGCGTCGATCTCCGCGTCGGTGTTGTAGAAGTGCGGCCCGATCCGGATGCCTCCCTCGGGGCGGTAGTCGATCACGATGTCGCGGGCCAGCAGCGCCCGCGAGACCTCGTAGGCGTGCGGCGGCTGGATGCTCACGACCCCTCCGCGTCGCTCCGGATCACGCGGGGATCCGATCGCCCAGCCCTCCTCGTTCGCCCGGTCGATGATCCGGCCGGCCTGCCGGAGGCTCTTGTTTCGGATCGCCTCGATCCCCGCCTCCTCGACCCGGTCGAGCCCCGCCTCCGCAGCCCGCAGCGCGGGGATCGCCGGGGTCCCGTGGAGGAACCGCGCGGCTCCTTCCGTGCGCTCCAGCTCCGGCGCGAACGCAAACGGATCGGCGTGCGCCTGCCATCCCGTCAATCGCGGCTCGAGCTCCCGCGCCCGATCGGGTCGGACGTACAGGAACGCGACGCCCGGCCCGCCGCAGAGCCACTTGAGGCAACCGCCGACCGCCCCGTCCACGTCGAGCGCGGTCAGATCGATCGGCAGGATCCCGGCGGACTGGTAGACGTCGAGCAGCACGAGCGCGCCGGCCTCGTGCGCCCGGGCGACGATCCGCGGCACGTCCTGAACGAAGCTGCTCCGGAACAGCACGTGCGAGATCGCCACGACCCGGGTCCTCTCGTCGATCGCCGCGAGGAGCGTCTCCGGATCGATGCTCCTGCCGTCCCGGCTGGGCACGACCACGGGCTCGACACCGGTCCCGAGGGCGCCCCACTGGCGGAACAGGTACAGGAGCGAGGGGAAGTTCAATGCGTCGGTGACGAGGCGTCGACGCCCCCCGTCGAAATCGAGACACGAGAGGAAGATCGCCGTCGCGAGGGTGACGTTCGGCTGCATCGCCACGCTCCCCGCCGGCGCCCCGAGCAGGCGGCCGACCCGATCCCCGAGCTGGATCGGCAGCTCCCACCATCCTTCGCTCCAGGCGCGCACGCCCCGCTCCTCCCACTCGCGGGCGTAGCGGGCCAGCCCTTCGCCGGCGCCGCGCGGCATCGCCCCGAGCGAATGGCTGACCAAGTACGTGCACCGATCGAGGATCGGGAATTCCGGGCGGTGCCGGATCAACGGGTCGTCCATGGTGCCGCAACGGTAGGCGGCGCGCCGCGAGGAGTCAAACCACACGTAGATCCCCGCTGCGTGTGCTTCGGGTCGCCCGCCGGTGTTATTCTCGCGGGGCGGCACCGGCAGCCGGGATCCCGACCGGATCCGGATCGGCCGTGGAGGAGAAGCTTGGAGCCACAGAATCGGATCCTGATCGTCGACGATCACGAATCGGTCCGGACGGGTTTGCGCGCCGCCCTCGAGGAGTTCGGCTATCGGACGATCGACGAGGCACCCGACGCCGAGACCGGGCTCCAGAAGATCCTCGAACAGCCGCCGGATCTGATCATCGTCGATCTGAACCTTCCCGGAAGGAGCGGCCTGGATCTCGTCGCGGACCTCCAGAAACGGGGGATCGAGACGACGATGATCGTCCTGACCGCCCACGCTTCGATCGAGACGGCGATCGAGGCGACCCGGCGAGGGGTCTTCGATTACCTCACGAAGCCCGCGCAGCCGGATCGGCTCCGTACGGTGGTCGGGCGCGGCCTCGAACGGACCGCCATGCGACGCGAGCTGCTCCATCTCCGCCGCGAAATGCTGCGCAGCGGCCGTCTCCAGGAGCTGGTCGGCCGCTCTCCCGGGATGCTCGAGCTCTACCGGATGATCGAGCAGGTCGCGCCGACCACCGCCGGCGTCCTGATCTCGGGAGAGAGCGGGACCGGCAAGGAGGTGATCGCCGGGACCGTCCACCGCCTCAGCCCGCGCTCCGCGCGACCCTTCGTCGTCGTCAACTGCGCGGCGATCCCTGCGACGTTGCTGGAGAGCGAGCTGTTCGGACACGAAAAGGGGGCGTTCACCGGGGCGACCGCCGCCCGCACCGGCTGCTTCGAGCAGGCCGACGGAGGAACCCTCTTCCTCGACGAGATCGGGGAGATGTCGGTCGATCTGCAGAGCAAGCTGCTTCGCGCCCTCGAAAACGGAAGATTCCGCCGCGTCGGAGGCGATCGGGAGATCGCGGTCGACGTCCGGATCGTCGCGGCGACGAACGCCGACCTGAAGGGTCTGCTCGCGGAAGGGAGGTTCCGTGAGGACCTCTACTTCCGCCTGAACGTCTTCGGGATCGCGATCCCGCCCTTACGCGAGCGACGCGAGGATGTCGCGCTTCTCGCCGACCACTTCCTTCAGCAACACCTCCGCCAGAAGAACGATCCGATCACCGGGTTCTCCGACGCGGCGCTGCGGCTGATGGAGCGTTACGCATGGCCGGGCAACGTGCGCGAGCTGCGCAACGCGGTCCACCGGGCCGCGATCCTCTGCTCCGGCGGCGAGATCCTGCCGGAGCATCTGCCGCCGGCGGTCCGGGGCGAGGAGACGAGCCTGCCGCGGTCCGGCTCGGGCGTCTTCCTCCCCGATGGAACCTCGATCGCCGAGGCGGAGCGGATGCTGATCTTCGAGACGCTGCGGACGAATCGCTGGAACAAATCGAAGGCCGCCGAGATCCTCGGGATCAGCTTGAAGACGCTCTACAACCGATTGAACCAGTACGAAGCGGAGAAGACGGAGCAAGAGGGGACCGAGGCGGATCAGCCATGAGACTCGGCTGGGTCGGACGCCAGATCGCCGCCTTTCTCTCGATGGCGGCGCTGCTCATCGTCGTCTCGGGATTCCTGCAGCTCATCGGGGCGGTGCGGCAGGCGACGCGGCAGGCCGAGGTCGAGGCCGATCTCGTCGCGGCGAGCGTCGGGCGCGAGCTCTCGCGGATCGTGCAGGACCGCGGCCTGTCGTCCGTGGACCGGATCGGCCCGGATCCAGGCCTCGATGGAGTCCTCCTCGACGCGATGGCCCTGGCGCCGTCTGTATTCGCGGTCGCGGTCCTCGACCCCGGCGGGCGCGTGGT
>WJJW01000114.1 GCA_014729455.1 Candidatus Eiseniibacteriota bacterium | reverse complement strand
CTATTACCAGGCGCTGAACCACCTGGAGAGCGGGGACCTGGAGGCGGCGCAGGTGGAGGCCCGCCGGATCGAGCAGCTGCTGGCCGAGGATCGGGACCGGGGGGAGGGCCGGCTCGAGGAGGTCGCTCCGCTGGCGCATCTGCTCGCGGGGGTCATCCAGGACGCGTGCGGGGACGGCGACGACGCGCTGATCCACTTCCGGCGGCTTGTGGAGAGGGGCGAGGGCGGCGCCAAGCCGCTGCTTCCCGACCCGCCGGATCGGCTCCGCCGCCGGACCCGGGAGCTGGCGGCGGCGATCGGGATCGATGGGACGGGAAACGACCGGGTCGGGCGAGACGATCGGGAGGCGATCCGGTGGGCGCTGGTGCTTCTCGAGGATGGATTCGTCCCCCCGCGAGAGGAGATCCGCCTGCGGGTTCCGATCCTGGAGGAGGAGGCGGGCCGGCCGGCGGGGACGATCGGCACCCGGATCGGCGGGCGGGCGGTCGCGATCCGGGAGAACCGGTGGCAAGCGGCCTCCGAGATCCGGATCGCGTACTGGCTCGAGATCGCGCTTCCCGTCTATCCGGCCCCGCGGGCCACGGAGAGGACGCCCACCTGGACCGTCGCGGGGGGAGAGGGCGAGCGCGCGTTGCGGGCAGACCTGGAGCGGGCCGCGCGGGCCTCCCTCGAGCGGGAGATCGGGGGAATCGCGTTGCGAACGGTCGTCCGGTCTCTGGGCAAGTATTGGGCGCACCGGAAGGTGAAAGAGGAGGCGGGACCGGTTGCCGGGGCCGTGGCCAACCTCCTCGGTGTCGCCACCGAAGCGGCGGAAACCCGGACCTGGCTGACGCTTCCGCGCTCGATCTCCGCGAACCTCATGCCGGTTCCCCCCGGAACACGTTCTTTGGAGGTGAGTTGGAAGGATGACGGGGGAAATCCGCGGAAGGCCGAGCTGCCGGTCTCTCCGGTGGGGGAGCGCTGGTCGATCGGCATTTTCCGGACCTGGTAGGCCGGGGGTTCTTCTCGTCAGGGAGAGATCGGCAAAATTCCTCATTTGCATGGGAGAAGTGAGCACAAAGGCCCTGTGGACCGTAGAGAGCTAAGATTCTCTCCTCTTTTTCCAAGTTTCTCCTTGACGTCGGGCCGCCTGAGACCAGATAATGATTTCGATCCTTTCAACACCTTCCGGCGAGTGGAGAGAGGGTCGGACCGAAAGGTGGAGCCTGGAAGCAGGCTCCGGAAGCGCGGATCGCCCTCGGGCGGACGGCTTCGACCGGACGGTCATCGAAAGTGAAGAGGTGCGAAAGCACCAGTCTGAACATCACTACACGCGTGGAGGAGATTTTCACTCATGAAGAAGTTTGCTTTTGTCCTCGCGTTGAGCGCGATCTTCGCAGGTGCGGCTCTCGCCGAGGAGCCGGTTGTCATGTATGACGGTCCTGGTGGCAGCGACTACGATTACGATCGTGCGACGCTCTGGATCGATCCGCCGGACGCCGCTGGTAACATCGGTTCGTCCGAGATCATCCTCGAGTTCGATCTGATCAGTGAGCTCGCCAACGACTTCATCCTCGAGCAGGATGCCACCGTCGAGCTGTGGCGGTGGTGGGGTGGTTACTGGAACGGCTACGAGCAGCCGGTCATCAACTACTTCGTGATCCGGATCTACGAGGATGCCGGCTGCGTCCCGGGCAACATGCTCGCGGAGCTGCAGGTCGACATCGCTGACGTCGACGAGGTGGTCTTCGAGGCCGAGCCGCTGTTCGAGTTCACCTACTGCTACTCGGTCGACTTCGCGGCCAACCTGTACTGGTTCGGCGTCCAGGGCGAGCACGTCTTCCCGCCGCAGTTCGGTCGTCTCGCGGCGACGGGCATCCAGGCTTGCGAGAGCGTGTTCAAGAGCGCCTACTTCGCGTATCCGGACTGGGTCCCGGCCAGCCAGGTCTTCGGCGAGAACTTCGATGCCTCGCAGGAGATGGGTGACGCTTGCGACGACCCGGTCGCGACCGAGGAGAGCAGCTGGGGCGCCATCAAGAGCCTCTATCGGTAAGACCTGATCGTGCACTGATCCGGCACCCGCCGGATCGGGATCGCTCGGAAGCCCTTCGCCCTTCGGGGTGGAGGGCTTCCGCTTTTCCGCTTTTTGCAGGATCAGCTTGAAGGGAAGATTTTTCCTATGGCGGGATTGAGGGTCAGATCGCGTGGCAGAAAGCAGGTCGTTTCCGGAGGATTTTCTGATCGACCGGAATGAATTCCGAGATGACGTAGCAAGACTCTTGCCAGCAATGCTCCCGGACGACGCTTTTTTGTTGACTTTCTCAGGGGGGCGGAATAGGATTACAAACGATCCGTTCCACACCTTCCGGCGAGTGGGGAGGGATCGAACGCCGACCAACGGTCCATCGGAGCCGAAGCGGGATCCACCGTCTCGAGCCGATGCCCGGCGGCGGCAACAAGGCAACAACGAATGTTCTTCAGCAACTACGCGTGTAGGAGGTTTCCCTCATGAAGAAGTTTGCTTTCGTTCTCGCGTTGAGCGCGATCTTCGCGGGTGCGGCTCTGGCCGAGGAGCCGATGGTCATGTATGACGGTCCTGGTGGCAGCGAGTACGATTACGATCGTGCGACGCTCTGGATCGATCCGCCGGACGCCGCCGGCAACATCGGTTCGTCCGAGATCATCCTCGAGTTCGAACTCTACAGCGAGATCGCCAACGACTTCATCCTCGAGCAGGATGCGACCGTCCGTCTGTGGCGGTGGTGGGGCGGCTACTGGAACGGCTACGAGCAGTATGTCGTCAACTACTTCATGATCCGCATCTACGAGGATGCCGGCTGCGTCCCGGGCAACATGCTCGCGGAGCTGCAGGTCGACATCGCTGACGTCGACTACGAGGTCTTCGAGGCCGAGCCGCTGTTCGTCCACACCTACTGCTACGAGGTCGACTTCGCCGCCAACCTGTACTGGTTCGGCGTCCAGGGCGAGCACGCCTTCCCGCCGCAGTTCGGTCGTCTCG
>WJJW01000113.1 GCA_014729455.1 Candidatus Eiseniibacteriota bacterium | reverse complement strand
CGCCTACATCGAGAGCCGAGGGGAGGAGCAAGCCCCCGCCGCGCCGAAGAAGAAGGCCGATTCCGCCGAGCCGGCGGGCGGTCCGAGCGAACGTCCCGAGCAACCGTTCGCCGGGGCGCCGATCGATCCCCAGGAGGTCCGCACCACCGACGACGGCAAGGTCGAGGTGATCCCGATGGATCACATCCGGAAGAAGATCGCCGAGCACATGGTGCGGTCCAAAGCGACCTCCCCGCACGTCGCGTCGATCGGGGAGGCGGAGATGACCCGGATCGTCCGCCACCGCGAAGCGAACAAGGAGGCGTTCCAGCGCCGCGAGGGGTTCAAGCTCACCTACACCGCCTACATCACGCAGGCGGTGGTCCGCACGTTGAAGGAGTTCCCGTACGTGAACGCGTCGATCGAGGAGTCGAACATCCTCATCAAGCGGTTCGTCAACATGGGGATCGCGGTCGCCGTCGACTACGGGTTGATCGTGCCGGTCGTACGGCAGGCCGACACCCTGAACTTCCTGGGTCTGGCGCGCGCGATCAACGACCTGGCCACGCGGGCGCGCGCGAAGAACCTGAAGCCGGAGGAGGTGAGCGGCGGAACGTTTTCGATCACGAACATGGGAACGATCGGGACCCTCTTCGGCGTTCCGATCATCGCCCAACCGCAGGTCGGGATCCTCGGGATCGGGACGATCCAGAAGCGGCCGGTCGTTCGGGACGACGCGATCGCCATCCGGCACATGATGTATCTCTGCCTCTCCTACGACCATCGGCTCATCGATGGAGCGATGGGAGGGAGCTTCGTCCAGCGGGTCGTGCATCACCTGGAGACGATGGAGCTGGAATAGAGGGAAAGGGGGCGCGCATGCCCGTGTCCGATCGCCAGACGACCAGACGTCCCGACTGGCTCAAGGTCCGGCTGCCGCAGCACGGGACGTTCCGCACGACGAGACGGATCGTCAGCGGAAACCGGCTCCACACGGTCTGCGAATCGGCCCGGTGTCCCAACATCGGGGAATGCTGGGGGGCCGGCACGGCGACCTTCATGATCCTCGGCGACGTCTGTACGCGCGGATGCGGGTTCTGCGCCGTCAAGACGGGCCGTCCCGACTCGCTGGATCGGGAGGAGCCGGAGCGGGTGGCGGAGGCGGTCGCCGAGATGAAGGTCCGGCACGCCGTGATCACGTCGGTCAACCGCGACGAGCTGCCCGACGGCGGTGCCTCGATCTTCGCGGCGACCACGCGGGCGATCCGGCGTCGTTCGCCCGGGGTGACCGTGGAGCTGTTGATCCCCGATTTCCTCGGCGACCGCGAGCCGTTGGACCTCGTCCTCGACGCCCGTCCGGAGATCCTCAACCACAACGTGGAGACGGTCCCGCGTCTCTACCGCCGCGTCCGCCCTCAGGCGAAGTACGCGCGGTCTCTCTGGGTTCTGGCCCGATCGAAGAGCCGGGGGCTGATCACGAAGAGCAGCCTGATGGTCGGGATCGGCGAGGAGGAAGAGGAGGTCTACGCAGTCCTGCGCGATCTCCGGTCGGTCGACTGCGACGTCGCGACGATCGGGCAGTACCTCCAGCCGACGAAACGGCACCTTCCGGTCGACCGCTGGGTCCCTCCCGAGGAGTTCGAGCGCTACGCGCGCGCCGCCCGCGAGATGGGCTTTCGGCATTGCGAGAGCGGTCCTCTGGTCCGCTCCTCCTACCGGGCGGAGCGGGCCCTCCCTTCCGGCGGGGGAAACCCAACGCACGATTCGACAGGCGGTTGAGAAGCTCCGGCGCCGGATCGGGACCGGCGGAAGCGGCGGTCTCGCGAAACCGCTTGACTCCTGAACGCTCGTTCGGCACAATATCGAAGGATCGTTCGACGGGAACCGGGCGGGGAGCCGGCCCACTGCTGTCCCCCCGACACGACGGCGCTCCGTCCGGGCTCCCCATCCAGAAGGAGTGAAACGGTGCGAACCTTGACGAAACGACAGCGGGAAATCCTGGACTTCATCCTCGAAACGATCGAGAAGTACGGGCGCTTTCCCTCGTACCGGGAGATCGGCGCCCACTTCGGCCTGACCTCGCCGGCGACGGTCAGTCAGCACCTCGAGGCGCTCGCGGCGAAGGGGGCGTTGCACCGCCGCGGCCGTCACTATTCCCCGGCCGAGGCGGTGCGACGCGACCAGGGGATCCCGGTCCTCGGACGGGTGGCGGCGGGCTCTCCGATCACGGCGGTCGAGAACATCGAGGAGCGGATCCAGTGGAACCGGCTCGGCGGGGAGCATTGCTTCGCGGTCCGGGTCCTGGGCAACAGCATGGTCGACGAAGGGATCCGCGAGGGGGACCTCGCGATCGTCGAACCGTGCGACGAGGTCCGCAACGGAGAGCTGATCGTCGCCTACGTCGGGGAGGATCAGGAAGCGACGGTGAAGCGATACCACCGCAGCCGCGACGTGATCGAGCTCCGGCCGGCGAACCGCGCGTACCGTCCGATGCGGTTCTCGACCGCCGATCCGCATCTCCGGCTCGCCGGGCGGGTCGTCGCGATCCTCCGCCGGTTCTGAAGATCGTTGCGGCCGGCGCCGCCGAACCCCGGAATCCGAGAGAGACGACGGGACCGCCCCGGAGCGAATCCCTCATCCTCGATGGAGGAGAGCGATGCGTTGGGAGCCGATCGACGAGGCGATCAAGGTCCGCGCCGACTTCCAGGGAGGGGCGATCACGCCCCTCCTCTTCCGGCGCGGCGCGGAGGTCCGCAAGCTCCGCGCCGTCAACACCCGGTGGCAGGACTCTCGCGGGAGGCACCGGCTCTGCTACTTTTCGGTCACGGCCGATACGGGAGACGTCTACCAGCTCCGCTTCGACACGGGGGATCTGACCTGGCGCCTCGAGTACGTGATGTTCGAAGGGTAGGCCCGCGCGGCCGGGAGGGACGGTGAAGACGGCGAACGGCGAGAACGGGAGCGAGCCGCCTCCCGCACCGGAGGCGCGGCACGTTCAAGAGGCGGCGCTCGCCATCGTGGGAGTGGCCCACCGGACCCCGGTGGCGACCTGCCGGACGCTCGATGCGCGGGCGGGGCG